>JBIPOX010000371.1:0-3733 GCA_044378785.1 Novosphingobium sp. | reverse complement strand
CTGTTCTCCAGCTCGAGTACGAATCAGTTGTGAAGGAACTTGAACCACTGGTCGGTGGCCGGGTCGAAGTCGATGGCCGTGTCCCCCCCGTCGGTACAACGATCAGCCTTCGTCGCGATGACAACGGCTGGAACAGCGGCGACATCGGTGTTGATCAGAAGGGGATGTTCTTCTCTTCAGTCAAGATTCGCGAGAAGGGCCAGTCGTCCTTTGAGATCACCGTGCGAACTTCGGACGGGAAGCCGGTTCCCTGCTCGCCGGGATCGCTTGCGATTACCTACGGTCTACAGATCGCGAGCGCACCGCTTCCTGCCGGTGTCGGAATCGCGCTCGCTGATGGGCGTACGCAGATTTTGCACAAGGGAGGCGCGTTACTTCCTCGGCCAGAGGAGGTCTACAAGGGTCAGTTCACAAGGACATTACGGCGCGGCTCCGCGGACTCGCTTCGAATCCCAGTGCTCTCGGGGGATGAAGACAAGGCAGAGCACAATCGGTGCGGCACAATCATCACGATCAGAGGGCAGGATGTCTCACGCGACATCCCAGCCGGCGCTGAGGTCGAAGTCCGTATCGCCGTCGACGCCTCAGGTGTCCCGCATGTTCGAGCATATGTTGCGCTCCTTGACGAGACGTTTGAGCCCGCCGAAAGGTCGACACTCGAGCACGAGCCCGCCGAGATCATGCGTGCCCGCAAGAGCAGCTTGATCTCGCGCCTCGAGAAGATCGAGGAGAAGGCGGACGAAAGTTCTATGGCTGACGTCTCCTCCGAGGCATTCAGCCTTCGCCTGAGCGACGAGATGGACCAGATCGAAGCGCTCATTGAGCAATGGGAGGCTGGCGACAATGTCGCAGCAGGCCAGGCGAGAAACCTGCTTGTCGACATCGCGAAGCGCGTGCAGGCGCTGGAGGCAAAGGTCGAGCTTCCCGCGACGATCGCCGAATACAACACGAACCTGGACGATGCGCGGAAGGCTGCCGCCGAGTATGGCGATGCGGGAGACCGCAAGAACATCGAGGAGATCGCGCGCGAAGGCTCCAAGGCCCTCCAGACGAAGGATGCCAAGATGCTGCAGCACTGCATCGAGCAGTTGCGGTCGATCGAGCTCAGGCTCATCACCAAGAACCCGGCGTTCTGGGTCGGGTTCCTCCGCCATCTGTCTACCGTGCAGCACCAGTTCAGCGACCAGGCGACGGGCCGGCGCCTGCTCAACGAAGGCGCGCAGGCCGTTCAGCGCGGCGATGTCGATTCCGTCCGTAGCGTGGTTCAGCAGCTGATGCGCCTACTGCCGCGCGAAACGGCCGAGAAGATCGGCGGCGCTATGGGGTCCGACGTCATGTGACCGAGTCGAGGCGACACAGCTTGAAGAGCCCCCAACTGCTTCCCCACGGTGCGGTGATCCGCGATACCTATACGGTCGATGAACACATCGGCAGCGGTGCGTTCGCGGATGTCTACCGTGTGCGGCATCGCTACATGGGTATGCAGGCGATGAAGGTGCTTCGCGACGGGCGGGCTGAGGCGCAGCGCGCGGCGGGGCTCTTCGAGGCGTTTCGGCTGTCGCGGATCTCGCATCCCGCGATCGTCCGCGTCTTCGACGGCAACTGCCTTGAGGCCGCGCTCGGCGGGCATCCCTATGTGACGATGGAGCTCGTCGACGGCGGCACGCTGGAGGACCTCAGCGGCTCGTCCGGGCCGCGGTTCGTCAGCAACCTCCTCGATGCGTGCGAACAGCTCGCAAGCGCGCTTGCGCACGCACACGGGCAGTCGCCATCGATCGTGCACCGTGATGTCAAGCCCACGAATGTGCTCGTGCACTGGAGCGACGGCGGGGCGATCTCCGTCCGCCTCGCCGATTTCGGCCTCGCCGTGCCCGTCGATGAAACGCTCGGCTTTGCGGACGGCCACGGCACGATTGCGTATCGATCTCCCGAGAGCCTCTTCGGGTTCGAGACTCCAGCGAGCGATGTCTACTCGTGGGGACTCACCGTCTACGAGGCCGCAACAGGCGTGTTTCCCTTCAAGGCCAAGCTTCGCGATCGTGAGACCGATTCAACCAGCCAGCTGGTCGAGGCGCTCCGCGAGATCCAGAAGCAGCCGCTCGACCCACCAAGCTTCTTCCGGCACGCGATCCATCCAGCGATCGATGTCGTCGTGATGCGCGCGCTCGTGGTCGACCACGAGCGACGCATACGCGACGGGAAGTCGCTCGAGATCGCGACGCGCGCCATGCGCGCGGCCGTGGAAGGCGACCCGACGCCCTCGCCGACACTCGCGAAGGCGCTTCGAATCTGCCAAGACCCGGCGAACGGCGCGAAGAGCCTTGACCTCCTCGGAAAGTCGCTTCGCGCCGAGCAAAGCCGCGGCACCGCATATCTCCCCATGCTTGGCTTCCTGCGAGCCGAGCGCGACAGGCTGAATCCCTGAAGGACTCCTTCATGCAGCACACGCGTCCCCTGCGTTCACATTTCGCATCGATCCATGGAAACAAGGCGCTCGCGCTGGCTAGGCGGCAACGTTGGCCCGAGGCGCTCGAGGCGGCCGACCGATGCGCGCAGCTCGATCCGACGCTTTCGCAGCCGTACGCCCTCAAGGCGAAAATCAGCTTCTGGCGCGGCGACTTCACCGAGGCGCGCCGGCAACTGCATGAGGCATCGATTCGCGGGCTTGACCGCGGGAAGGTGGCCGCGATGAGCGCCTCGATCGACGAGCTCGAGTCGCGTGCGAAACGCGAGCATGAGGCACGAGAGTGTTCCCGAGCGCGGGCGACTGCAGTGGCCGCGGGGGCGCGAAACGGATTCGCAATCGGGCTTGCATGGTTCGACGACCGCAGGCTCACCCAGATCGCCTTCCTCGCTGCGATCTTCGCACTACTCGTGTTTGGAGGGCTGCGGTGAACGCACTTGACGCCGCCGTCCTCATCGATGGCTTACGGTTTCAGTGCCGTCTGCGCGAGCTTGCCTTCTTCGATACAGGGTCGGCCACCGAGCGCGTCCAGCGCATCGCCGCGTCACTCGCCCAGCTCGGCCCGGGGCGCTACGTGATTGGTCTCGGACCGAATTGCCAAGAGGTCATCCGCATCGGTCGCCATCCCGTCCGCCTCGGTAGACACGCCAGCCCACTGGAGACGCCGCGCGACGAAGTGATCGACTACGCAGTCAACGATGCGTCGCTGCAGGGTCCCCGCGAGGTCTCGCGGCTCCACTGCACAATCGATCCGAGCGAGTGCGGCGAGAACGAGATCCGTCTCATCGACGAGCAGAGCTCGACGGGTACGTGGTTGATGCCTGCGATGGATCGGATCGAGCCGACCCAGCCAGCAGTGCTTGCGGCTGGCTCCATCTTCAGTCTTGGACCTACGGGGACGAATCTGTTTCTGTTTGTCTCGCACTGACCGCCCGGTACGAGGTGGCAGCCGCACGCTGGAAATGAGGGAGACATCGAGGACCCGCTAAACTGAAGTCCCGTCATGAACGGTCGAGGCCGCCAGCGCATCGGACCTGAGCGATGTTTGATGAAAATCCCTTCCTCGTTCTCGGGGTGTCGCCGACATCGTCGCAGGCAAGCATTCGCGAGTCGGCGCAGCGAGTCATTGCGCTCCGCCGCCTTTATGCAGACACGGAAGGCGCAGAGGTGGCCCGCACCGCACAGCAGCGACTCGGCGATTGCCAATCTGCATTTGATTGGTCGCTTACGTTCCCCGCCCTGGGCACCGCGGGACTTGAGATCGTCGCC
>JBIPOX010000250.1:0-3264 GCA_044378785.1 Novosphingobium sp. | reverse complement strand
CGGCGTTCGAACCCGCGCTGGGCGATACCGACATGCAGATACTGGCCATCGACAGGTTCCTCGCCCTTGCGGCCCTGGACCACGAGCAGGTTCTGGTGCGCGGTAATGTCGAGATCGCCAGGCTTGAAACCGGCAACCGCGAGCGTGATGCGATAGGCATCCTCGCCGCGCTTCTCGATATTGAAAGGGGGATACTTGTCGCCGGCATTGGCGCGTTGCTGGTTTTCCAGCATATCGAACAGGCGGTCAAAACCGACCATCGAACGGCGATAAGGGGTAAGATCAAAACGGGTCATGTCAAAAATCCTCCAATGAGCAATTTTCAGATGGCGGAACCCGGATCGACCGGCGTCCCACCCATTTGTGCGTCACGCCCATGCTGGCGCATGACACAACCCGCCAGATATGTTAGCTCGCCGCGTTTTCAAGAGCGGGCGCCCCGCGCGTCATGGAGAGCCGCACGATGGCCCAGGCCAATGTCGAAATGTACACCAAGTGGGGCTGCCCCTATTGCGTCGCGGCCAAGGCGCTGTTCGATCGCAAGGGCATCGCCTATGCCGAATACGACGTCACCATGGGCGGGGCCAAGCGCGCCGAAATGGTCGATCGGGTGCCAGGCGCGACGACTGTCCCACAAATCCTGATCGACGGCACGCCCTATGGCGGCTTCGACGATGTCTCGGCGCTCGACCGGCAAGGCAAGCTCGACCCCCTGCTGGGGCTGTGACAGCGTCGTGAGCCAATCCCGCATCGCGATCCTGCAGATGACCTCGGGGATCGAGCCGGCGCGCAATGGCGAGACGATCGTCACTGCCATTGCAGAAGCGAGGGCAGGCGGGGCGACAATGCTGTTTACTCCGGAAATGAGCGGCCTGCTCGATCGCGACCGCAAGCGCGCAGCGACCAGGATCGTGCGCGAAGAGGACGATCCCGTGCTCGCCATGGTCTGCGCGGCAGCGGCGCGCGAAGGCATCTCGGTCGCGCTCGGTTCGCTCGCGATTGCGCGCGAGGACGGGCGATGGGCGAACCGTTCGTTCGTAATTGACGAGCGCGGCGAGATCGCGGCCCGCTATGACAAGATCCACATGTTCGACGTATCACTCGATACCGGCGAGAAGTGGAACGAATCGGCTGCCTATGCCGCTGGCGAACGGGCGGTCTGCGTGGCCAGTGCGCTGGGCAAACTTGGCCTGTCGGTCTGTTACGACATGCGTTTTCCCGCGCTTTACGAGGCGCTCGGGCGGCAGCATTGCGATACGATCGCTATTCCCGCCGCCTTCACCGTGCCGACCGGCAAGGCGCATTGGGAACTGTTGCTGCGCGCCCGCGCGGTCGAGGCCAGCGCCTGGGTGATCGCAGCTGCACAAGTCGGCGAACACGAAGACGGACGACAGACCTGGGGTCATTCGATGGTGATCGACCCGTGGGGCGATGTCGTGCTCGATATGGGCGGAGAGGCACCGGGGCTTGCCTTTGCCGAGATCGACGCTGCCCGCACTGCTGCGGTACGTGCCCAGCTTCCCACCCTTGCCAATCGCCGCGAATTGACCATCTAGGGTCAATGATCGTTTTCGACCTGGAATGCCGCGCTGGCGGTCACCGCTTCGAAGGCTGGTTTGGCTCGTCGGACGACTTTGCCGACCAGCAGGCGCGCGGCCTGCTGTGCTGCCCGCAATGCGGCAACGCCGATGTCGGCAAGGCAGTGATGGCGCCAAGCGTCGGTCGAAAGGGCAACCAGAAGGCCGAGCCGCTGCGCAGGCCTGCGGCACCTTCCGTCCCCGCTCCGACGATACCGGGGCAGGTAAGCAACGCGCCGATGCCGCCCGAAGCCGTGCAGATGATGCGCAAGCTCGCCCGGATGCAGGCCGAAGCCCTCAAGCAGTCGCGCTGGGTCGGTGACAAGTTCGCCGAAAGTGCCAAGGCCATGCATTACGGCGAGCGCGAGGCCGAGGCGATTTACGGCGAAGCGACCCCCGAACAGGCGAGCGCCCTGATCGAGGAAGGCATCGCTGTCGCGCCATTGCCGTTCCCGGTGGTTCCACCCGACAAGGCCAATTGAGCCGCGATTGCCATACACCGGAGCGCCGGTTATGAGCCTGTGTGCGCGCGCCCGTAGCTCAGCAGGATAGAGCACCAGATTCCTAATCTGGGGGCCACAGGTTCGAATCCTGTCGGGCGCGCCATTGTGCATTGCCTCCCGGATGTGGCACTGATCCCGCAACCTGGGAGAGCCGATGCCATGTTTACGCCGCTGACCGCCGACGATCTCATGCTCAGACCCGGATTGCTGGGCGGCGAGCGCATCCTTGTCACTGGTGGAGGCAGCGGCATCGGGCGGATGATCGCCAGCGGCTGCGCGGCGCTTGGCGGCGAAGTGATCATCTGTGGGCGGCGCGCGGGCGTGCTCGAGGAGGCTGCCGAAGCTATCAACGCGGTCGCCCCGGGCAAGGTTTCGCTCATGGTCTGCGACATCCGCTCCGAAGGTTCGATCAATGCCATGCTCGATGCGATCTGGGAGCAAGGGCCGCTGACCGGCCTCGTCAACAACGCCGCCGGCAATTTCATCAGCCGTACCGAGGACCTGTCGGTCAAAGGCTTCGAGGCGATCGCCAATATCGTGTTCAAGGGCACCTTCATGATGACGCTGGGCTGCGGCAAGCGTTGGCTGGCGGCAGGCGATCCCGCTTCGGTTGTCTCGATCACAGCGCGCAACGCGCAGAACGGCGGCCCATTCACTACACCTAGCTCGATGTCGAAAGCCGCGGTCGAGAACATGTCTCAGACCCTGTCGGTGGAATGGGGCAATCGCGGCATCCGCTTCAACACGGTCAGCCCCGGGCCGTTCCCGACAGAGGGCGCGCATGCCCGGCTGCTGCCTGGCCGCTCTGCCAGCGGGGAAGCACAGGTGGGAAAGAGCAAGGCGAACCCGATGGGCAGGGTCGGCCAGCCTGCCGAAATGGCTAACCTCGTCGCTTTCCTGCTCGCACCGGGGAGCGGCTTTGTCTCGGGCCAGTCGATCGCCATCGACGGTGCAGGCTTTCAGGCCATCGCCGCACCGTTGTGGGAGCAGAGCCGCGACTGGGGCGACGAGCAGTGGCGCGCAGTGCGCGAGGGTATTCGCGCCACCGACAGCAAGGACAAAGCGGAAAGGTAGAACAGCCCCTGTTTTCCGCTTGTCCTGAGCCTGTCGAAGGACTGTCCTTCGTCAAGAAAACAACGGCGCTTCGACAAGCTTAGCGCGAACGGATTTACTCCTTCAGGCCC
>JBIPOX010000222.1:0-3760 GCA_044378785.1 Novosphingobium sp. | reverse complement strand
ACATGGATGGCCTTTCGGTGGCTGCGAAGTGGGCGTCAGAATTTGGTATGGATGCGGGGGCTGCCTGCGCGGCCCAGCATCAGTTCGGTCATGGCCCAGACCAGTGCGTCGGCGCGGTCGGGCGAGCGGCCTGGCCCCTGGTAATCGCCGCCAGCCATCAGGCCGCACATCTCGTCTTCAAGCTCGGGGAAAGTCCCGGCATGGCGCACCCGCCCGGCCTCATAGAGCGCCGCGACAGGCTCGGCGCGCGCTGCCTTGCCCCGGCTGGCGCGCACCAGCCTGACCGGCAGCGACACTTCGGCGGCGCGCAGCACGCTCTCGACCATGGACCCGCCCTGGTTGGCTTCGGCGACCACCCGGTCTACCTGCCAGCCCTTGGCTGCCTGCGCGACAGCGCGCGCCCAGCGCTCGGGGCTGGGTTTGCGCACCGATGCATCGGCAAGCACCCGTCCGATCCCGTCCGCGCCAAGCGCCGCCACGACAATCCCGCAGGCATCGCCGTTGGCCGAAGCCGGGGGATCGACCCCGATCACGATCCGCGTCCATTCGCCCGGCGCAGCGCTCTCGCGGTTCTGTTCGATCAGGCTGCGGTTCCACAAGGCGCCGGCAATATCCTCGATCAGTTCGCCATCGAGCTCCTGTCGACCCAACACCGATCGCCCGAAGGCGCGCCGCACATCGCGCAGGAAGCGCGGCGGCAGGTTGTCGGCATTGTCCTCGCTGCGGCCCCGGCTGAGCACTAGTCCCTCTTCGGCGAGCACCCGCCGCAGCGGCGGCACCGCGCGCGGCGTGGTCGTTGCGAGCAGGCGCGGGGTCTCGCCCAGCCGCAGGCCGAGCACGAGATTGTCCCAGGCCGCTTCGGCGCGGCCACCGGCATTGTCCCACTTGGCGATCTCGTCGCACCAGGCGTGGCTGGATTGCGGACCGCGCAGGGTTTCGGGATCGCCCGCCGAATAGAGCATGGCCTGCGCCCCGTTCGGCCAGGTTAGGCGGCGCAGCGATGGTTCGAACCGGGGACGACGACGGGGCTGGCTGACAGCCAGCACCCCGCTCTCGCCCTCGACCATGACTGCCCGTGCCTCGCCAAGCGAAGCGCCGACCAGGGCAATCCGCGCCGAAGGATCGCAGCTGGCAATCTCTCGCACCCATTCCGCACCTGCACGGGTCTTGCCAAAGCCGCGTCCGGCCATGATCAGCCAGGTGCGCCAATCGCCTTCAGGCGCGACTTGCTCGGCACGCGCCCACAGCCGCCAGTGCCAGGCGAAGCGCTTGCGCTCGGTCTCACTGAGCGAGACCAGTGCCTGCAGGCGTTCGGCTGGCGGTTGTTCGAGCAGCCAGCGCAGCCGGCTAGATTTCGTCATCGTTTGCGGCCGACGCCGCGTTCGATTGTGCGCGCTCGCGCATGGCGTCGAGCTTGGCATCGATCGAGGCGAGGATCGCGGCCTCGTCCTCGTCTTCCTGGATTGCCTTTTCGCGGGCGACGGTCTGGCGGTGCACGGTGAGCAGGCGAAACGAGGTGGCATTGTCGAATTTGCGCCCGCTGCTCTCGACCGCATCGCCGCTGCGTAAGCGGTGGAGCAGGTCCATTTCGAGATTGTCGTAGCCTTCGCACAGCGCGGCGAACCATTGGCGCGCGAACTGCGGATCTTCGCGTCGGGTCTTGTAGACCCAGCTCAGACTGATCTGGGCGGCGTCGGCGGAGGCGCTGACATTTGAGGTATCGGCAAGATTGGCCAGGAACGTCTGGCGCCAGTTCTTGGGCGCGCCGAAGCGGCGGCGGCGCGCAGATGCGCGATCCGGCTTTGAGGTCATGCTGGTCGATCCGGGAGAAAAGGGGCTGGTCCGATCCGGGAGAGGCGAATCGGTCTATCGCGATGTTCTCTTTATGTACCGAAAGAGCGTGACGATGTCAATTGAAAAAACCATATCGGTTAAATCGAATCTCTCGACGCGCCTGTGGGCAGGCAAGCGCCCGCTCTTGCCGCCGGGCTTGAGGAGGCCCTAGAGCGGCGATCCGGGCAGGGAGAAACACGGGCCAATGCTGCGCCGCCTCTACGAATGGACCATGGCCAAGGCGGCGCATCCGCGCGCGCAATGGTGGCTGGCGGCGTTCTGCTTTGTCGAGGCGAGCTTCTTCCCGGTGCCTCCTCATCCTCTGCTCGGCCTGATGTGCCTGGCCGAACCGAAGAAGGCAGTGCGTTTCGCCGCGATCGCGACCCTTGCATCGGTCGCGGGCGGGATGCTGGGCTATGCGATCGGACACTTCGCTTATGAAGCATTTGGCACTGCGCTTCTGAGGGCGCTTGGCCTTGCCGAAAGCTTCCCATCCGCAGTCTGCTACCTGCGCCAATATGGCTTCTGGCTGTTCGTGGCCAAGGGCGCGACGCCCATTCCGTTCAAGCTCCTGACCATCACGGCCGGGTTCATGGCCATGCCGCTCGGCACCTTCCTGCTCGGCAGTCTGGTGTCGCGCTCGATCAGTTTCATGGTGGTCGGCGTCCTGTTCCGTCTGTTCGGCGCGCCAATCAAGGCAATGATCGACAAGCATCTCGGCAAGGTCACGGCCCTGTTCATCGTGCTGGTGATTGCCGGTTTTGCGGCGATCACGCTGCTGGGCGGCGAGGGCGAGGAGACCAGCGAGCAATGCGCTGCGGCGAGCGAGCTGCCCTGAGCGGTTTCAGTCTGCGAGGGCGCGAGCGACCGCTGCATCGAGCACTGGCCGCATCCGGGCGTATCCGGCGAGGTTCGGGTGGGCTTCGTCTTCGCTGAGCCCGGCGCGAAAACGGCCGTCTGGCCCGACCAGAACGGCATGGTAATCGGCCAGCACCAAATTTCGCTCGCTCGCCAATGCTCTGATCTGCGCATTCAACCGATCGATCCAGGGATAGGGTTGCACGGCATTGCGCCAGACGCCCGAACTTGCCGGAGGCACCGTAGCCAGGATCGGGACGATACCGTTGGCCTGCGCGAGATCGACCATGCTGGAGAGATTGGCGATCACGCGCTGAGGACTGCTTGGGCCGGTTGCTCCGGCGACGTCATTGGTGCCGACCAGAATGTGAACAATCCGGGGCTTCAGGGCCACGACATCGCTTCGGAAGCGAACGAGCAGCTGCGCGTTGGTCTGGCCCGGTATGCCCCGCTTCATGATGCCTGGCTCGGCGATCTCCCAGCGCCAGGTAAGCGAATCTCCGAGCGCGACCACCTCCGGGCGCGATCCAGCGCTTGCGATCCGCGCATTGTCCGCTTCGAAGGCACACAGGTCCGCCCAATCGAGGAATTGGCGATGCCGCTCGTTTTCCGGATCGAACTTCGCGCAAGGGGCCTCGGACATGCCGAGAGGTGCCGGTGGCCGGTCTGAGGCGCCAAATCGCACTGCGAGCCAGAGCAGCGCAGCGACCAAAGCGACGAGCGCAAGCAGGATGACGAGCGGGCGAACCAGCGTCTGGCGTCTATCGCTCAAGGATACCCGTCGCCTTGCCGGCGCGTTCGAACATGCCGATGATCTGCTCAACTTGCTCGGCGGTATGTTCGGCGCAAAGCGAGCAGCGCAGCAAGGTCATGTTGGCTGGCGTGGCAGGTGGCCGGGCGAGGTTGACGTAGAGTCCCTCGTGCAGGAGCGCTTCCCACATCGCCGCGCCGCGCTCGAGATCGGGCATAATCACGGCAATGATCGCGCTTTGCGGGGTATCGGTGCCAAGCTGAAAGCCCAGCGCCTTGACCCCTGCATGCAGCGTGCGCGAATTCTCCCACAGGTGGG
>JBIPOX010000220.1:0-3786 GCA_044378785.1 Novosphingobium sp. | reverse complement strand
AAGGGATTTGAAGGCCAGCTGGGCTTTGACGAGGCCCGTTTTTTCGATCGGCTTGCTGCGCTTGCCGCCGATATCAAGGCGCATGACAGCCTTGCTATCGCGCAATTGTATCACGCCGGGATCAGGGCCATTCCCGGCCGCGAAATTGTCGGGCCATCGGACGATGCCGATACCGGCGGGCGGGCGCAGACTGCCGAAGAGGTGGAGGCGACAATCGAGGCTTTCATCGTGGCTGCGCAGCGCGCCCAAAGCGCCGGCTTCGACGGGGTCGAGCTACACGGCGCGCATTCCTATATCTTCTGCCAGTACCTTAGTCCCGAATTGAACCGCCGCGACGACCGGTTCGGCGGATCGCTCGAAAACCGGGCACGGCCGCTGCGCATGGTGATCGACGGGATCAACGCGCGCTGCGGGCGCGGCTTCAACCTCGGGGTGCGCCTGTCGCCCGAACGCATGCAGCTGCGCACTGGCGAAATGGTCGAACTGGCGCAGCAGCTGATGGGCGAGGGCAAGCTCGACTACCTCGACATGTCGCTGTGGGACAGTTTCAAGGAAGCCGAAGAAGACGAATTCAAGGGCAAGAGCCTGGTCGAGCTGTTCGCCGGGCTTGATCGCGGCGCGACCAGGCTGGGCGTGGCGGGCCAGATCCGCTCGGGCGGATCTGCGCAACAGGCGCTCGATCAGGGCGCGGACTTCGTGCTGGTCGGCCGCGCGGCGATCGCGGAGCACGATTTTCCCGAGCGGGTGAGGCGCGATCCGGCGCACGAGATGCCGAGCCCGCCGTTCTCGCACGACTATTTGGTGAATGAAGGCGTCAGCCCACCGTTCCTCAATTATCTCAATGTCTTCGGTTTCGTGGAGAAAGCGGAGGCTTGAGAGTCGGCGGTCAGGCGGCGTTGTCGATACCCAGCTCCGAGAGCTTGCGGTAAAGCGTCGAGCGGCCAATGCCGAGCCTGCGGGCAACCTCGGTCATGCGGCCGCGATAAAGCCCGATCGCAAGGCGGATGACGTCGGCCTCGATCTCCTCGAGCGGGCGCAGGTTGCCGTCCGCAGTATAGAGCATGACCCCGGTGCTCTCCTGCACCGGTGTGGACAGGCCGGTGGGATTGTCTGTGCCAATCGTGGTGAGAAGCTGTGGAAAATCCGCAGTGGTCAGCGCGTCGCCGTCGCAGAACACTGCTGTGCGGAACAGTACGGCCTGAAGCTGGCGCACATTGCCCGGCCAGTCGTAGGCTGCGAGCAGCGACAGCGCGCCATCGGTCACGCCCAGTTCGCGCAGGCCCGGCTGCTCGCCGATCCGGGCAAGGAAATGGCGGGTGAGCGGGGCAATGTCGGTGATGCGTTCGCGCAGCGGTGGCAGGTCTATCGTCGTTGCACCAAGCGCAGCGACAAGTTCGGGCAAGAACTCGCCGGCTGCGGCAAGTTCGGCAAGTGGCTGGTTGCTCTGTGCGATCAGCCGGACGTCGACGCGGAAACTGTGGCGCGCGCCGATCGGGCGGACATCGCCGCGATTGATCGATTCGAGCAGGCGCTCCTGCACCGCGATCGGCAAGCGGTCGACCTCGTCCAGCGACAGGGTCGCGCCGTCGCAATGCTGGAGTGCGCCGATCTGTTGCTCGAAAGCGCCCGGAAACGCGCCCTTTTCGTGGCCAAATAGCACCGATTCGAGCGAGCCTGCCGGGGTTCCGGCAATGTTGATGATGCGCAGCGATGCCTTTGAACGGGCCGATGCGGCGTGCATCGCGCGCACCAGCATTTCCTTGCCGGTGCCGCTTTCGCCCTCGATCAGTACCGCACCATGCCCGCGTGCAGCCTTGGCCGCTACGGCAAGCGCTTTGCGGAACTGAGGAGCAGCGCCCACCATCGCATCGAAATCGGCCTGCGAAGGCAGCTTTTCGGTAAGCGGAGCAAGCTCGTCCTGCGGCGCTTCGCGCGTCGTCGCGGCGCGCAATGCCTGCATCAGCCGGTCTGGCGAGACTGGCTTGACGAGATAGTCGGTCGCGCCCGCGCGCATCGCCTCGACCGCAAGCAGCGGCGAAGCGCTTGTCGTCAGCATCAGCAGCGGCAGGGCAGGACGGCGCGACTTAAGCTCGGCGATCAGCACGCAGGCGTCGTCCCCTGGCACCCAGTGATCGAGAATGATCGCATCGAGCTGCATGCCCTGACGCGTGCCCAGGGTGGCGATTGCGGTTTCGGGGTCAGCGGCAATGATCGTGCGCCAGCCCTCGCGCGCGGCAAGCGCCGAGATCAGCCGGCATTGTGCCGGCTCGTCGTCGATCAGCATCAGCAGGCGCTGCTGCGTGCCAGTCATTCCTCGGACCTTGCTCTCTTCCATGAAGGGCCGGTTCATAAAGCAGCGGGGTAAAGACCCGATTAAGCCTGCCAATTCCGGTTATGGGCTTGAGCGGCGGACAGCGCGAAGCTAGGCTTGAGCTCAGAGAGGCAATTGCTGAACAGGAGTTGGATTGATGGGTTCCGGAAACAACATGGAAGATTCGAAAGAAACCTATGGCGGTTTTACTACCCTGATCAAATGGGGCACGATCCTGTCCGCATTGGTCGGGGCCTTCGTGGTGGTGCTTATCGCCAGTTGACCGGGCGATGACGCCCGCTCCCCGCATCGCCGTTCTCAAGGAGCGCGCACCTGGCGAGACGCGTGTCGCGGCAACGCCAGAGACGGTGCGCAAGCTGGTCGCCCTTGGGGCTAGAGTGGCGGTGGAGAGCGGGGGCGGTGCCAGCGCAGCCGTTCCTGACGCCGACTACGAAACTGCTGGCGCCTCGATTGGAACTGCCGCCCAGGTCATGCGCGAAGCCGCGATTGTCCTGGGCGTTCAAGCGCCGGACCCCAAACTGTTGAAGGGCGCGACCAAGGGCGCCTGGATTGTCGCCATGCTCGATCCGCTTGCGCAGAAAGAGCGGGTCGAGGCCTATGCGGCTGCCGGGTTCGAGGCGCTCGCGCTCGAATTCATGCCGCGGATTACCCGCGCGCAGTCGATGGACGTGCTGTCCTCGCAGTCGAACCTGGCTGGTTACAAGGCAGTGCTCGAGGCAGCGAACCGCTTTGGCCGCGCCTTTCCGATGATGGTGACGGCAGCGGGCACGATCACTGCAGCACGAGTTTTCGTGATGGGCGTAGGCGTCGCAGGGCTGCAGGCGATTGCCACGGCGCGGCGTCTCGGCGCGCAGGTTTCGGCTACCGACGTGCGTTCAGCGACCAGGGAGCAGATCCTGTCGCTTGGGGCAAAGCCGGTTTTTGTCGAAGGGGTTGAGGGCGTCGCGGGCGAGGGGCAGGGCGGCTATGCCACCATCGTCTCCGACGAATACAAGGCCGCCCAGGCCGAACTGATCTCAGCCCATATCGCGCGCCAGGACGTAGTGATAACGACAGCGCTGATCCCCGGCAAACCTGCCCCCCGGCTCGTCACGGATGCGCAGATCGCGACAATGAAGCCCGGCAGCGTGATTTTCGATCTTGCCGCGACGCAGGGCGGCAATGTCGAGGGTTCGGTTGTCGACGAAGTGGTCGAGCGTCATGGCGTCACCATCATGGGCTATTCCAACATGGCCGCGCGGGTTTCGGGAGATGCTTCGGCGCTCTATGCCAACAACCTTTACAATTTCATCGCCGCCTTCTGGGACAAGGACGCGGGCTATCCGGTGCTCGACGAGGAAATCGGCGATGCGCTTCGCCTGACGCAAGGCGGCCGGGTAGTGCATTGGAGGATGGTGGGGTGAGGGCGAGCTGAGCATATGGATTTCATTTCGATCCTTTCCATCTTCGTGCTG
>JBIPOX010000374.1:0-2552 GCA_044378785.1 Novosphingobium sp. | reverse complement strand
CATACATGCGGGAACCTATGGAGGCGATAACAACTGATGGCGTTGAAGTAGTCATTCTTAAAATCAGCTCACAGTTGGGTAAGACCGAGTTATTACTAAACACTATTGGTTTTTATGCTCACTATGACCCGAAACCAATTTTGCTTTTACAACCTACCGAGGCAGCAGCTGTTAGTTTCAACAAAGAACGTATAGCTCCTATGATTAGAGACACGCCTGCTATCACAGAGTTATTCAAATCAGATTCTTATGGAGATTCGGCTAATACTATTTTGTATAAGGCATTCCCTGGTGGCTTCGTCGCAAGCGCTGGAAGTAATAGTCCGACCGCGCTTGCTGGTCGGCCAATTGCAATTACTCTACTTGATGAAGTATGTCGTTTCCCCTTTTCTGCAAAAACCGAAGGCGACCCAGTTCAAATCGTTCGTCGTCGTTCTCAAAACTTCCATGATAGTAAGTTCATCGCAGTATCAACCCCAACGGTTGAAGGCGCTTCAAAAATATCTGAATTATTTCTTGATACTGACCAATGTTACTACCACATTGAATGCATTCATTGTAAAGAATTATTCTATCCCGAATGGAAACATGTAACTTGGAACGAACCCGAAGATGCCATGATAGTTTGTCCTAGTTGTGGAGGTCTTCATAATGACAATGAAAGATTAGTCGCAAGTTCAAATGGCAAGTATATAGCCCGAAATCCCGGACATCGAAATAAAGGTTTCCATACTAATATTCTAGTAAGTCCGTGGATTAAGTTGAAGAATGTTGTTCATGAATTTATTGCCTGCGATAACGAACCTGCAAAATTACAGCCTTTCTGGAATACATGTTTAGGGCTTGAGTATAAATATCAAGGTCAAGAAGTTGGAGATATTAGTATCAGCTCACGCGGAATAGAATATGACCACCTATCAATTCCTAATGACGTAATTATTCTAACCTGTGGATGCGACGTGCAAAATGATAGGGTTGAATATGAAGTGTTGGGACACACTTCAGAAGGACAAACTTATTCAATATATTATGGCGTTGTGCCCGGAGATACTCGTGACCTTGATACTTTTGCACAATTTAAGGATGAACTATTAACACGCAAATATATTCGACAAGATGGGATTCAACTAGACGTATCAGTAACTCTAATTGACTCAGGTTATCAAACGAAGAATGTTTATAAGTTTTGCGATTTGTCAAAGAAAGAAAAGATATATGCAAGTAAAGGTATTGCTGGTCCAAAGGCAATGATTACTTTGAGTAAGTCACCTTATGGCGCTACTTTCTATCGAGTTGCGGTAGATATCTTCAAAGAGCAACTATATAACAATCTCCAACTCACTGACACAAGCAAAGCAGGATATTCATATTTCCCAATTGACAGAGGTCAAGATTACTTTGTTCAACTATGTCAAAGTGAAACTCGAACCTCAACAGTTGATAAACGAGGTCAAAGGTTTTGGCATTATGAAAAGAAAAGCAAGAATGACCCAAACGAAGCGCTTGACTGCAGAGTATATGCAATGGCTGCCTTCGAGATTATTCGACCTGTAGCGAAAAAGAATGCGGAATATAACATCAGAAAGCAGTTATTACAAGTAAAAGAACCAATAATTATCGAAAAAGAGGTCAAATCCGAGCCAATTCAAAATCCTATAAATAGTTTTAATGTTATCCCCAAGGCAAGCAAGTATTCAAATTGGGGGAACCTGAAAACTAACTAAAGGATTATATGCTAACGAATTTCCCCTCTACAATTACTCAAGGTGATTCATTTACCTTTACCACGCCAATCGAAGAATACCCTCCAACTGCTGGCTATACTCTTAATTTAGCTATTCGAGGATTATCTTCAGTAGATATTATAGCGGCGTCTTTATTAAGTGATTACATCATTGATATTCCAACGTCAGTATCTTCAACACTCACACCTGGAACTTATAAAGCAATCTTCTTTGTTACTAAAGGAATTGAACGAGTAACGCTTTATAGTAAATCTTTGGAAGTTCTCGAAGACCCGATTTTGATTGGCAATATTGATATGCGTTCGCATGAAGAAATTATGCTTGACGCTATTGAAGCATTTATTGAAAAGCGAGCAACTCAAGGGCAACTAGACCATTTGATGTCCGAGATTGACCAAAAGAAACTTCAACGCATGTCAATGACTGAATTAGTTGCACTTCGTGACCATTATAAAGCGAAGGTAATAGCTCAGACGAACAGGGCACCTCGCAAATTCTTATATTCATTCGTTAGGTAGTAAATTATGGCCAAAAAAACTTTATCTCAGAAGTATAAGAATTTTGCTCGTTCATTTGATGCAGGTCGTTTCGGTCGTCTCGAAGATTTGAATGAAACACGTAATATCAACTTTGATATCAATAGCAGCATTTCTACTATTCGCGCCAGATGTCGAGCGTTAGCGCAAAACGACCCTCATGTAACGAAAGCATTAAGTCTTTATAGAAACCAAATAATTGGAAATGCTGGGATTGATTTACATTGCCAAGCACGTAAGCAAGATGGAACTTTAGATGAGAAACTAAATA
>JBIPOX010000218.1:0-3805 GCA_044378785.1 Novosphingobium sp. | reverse complement strand
CTGCGGGCAGACAATATCGGCTGGGTTTCGGCCAAGGGCCGCAACTGGACCCATATCTGGGAGCTGAGCTTCGCCGATGCTCAAGGGCTCGAGGGCTATCTCGCGACCAGCGAAGGCCAGGCCTGCTCCAGCCTCGAAGGATTTGTCGGGCTGGGCGTGCCGCTCAATGCCCTCAAGGTCTATACCTATCCCTTCGACCTGACCGGACCGCAAGGCGCAAAACCGCTCGTCGAGGAGGACGGGGCGGCGTTCTATTCGCTGACCGCGCGGGTCGCGCTGGGGGATGTGGACAAGTTCGTCGACCTGCTGCGCGAATGCTACGACCCCTATGTCGTCGATAGCGGCGGCAAGCTCGCGCACCGCTTCCGCACGGTCGAGGGCGGCTATCAATGGGCCGAGGTCCAGTCGATCTGGGAGCTGCCCTCGGTCGCGGCCTATCATCGCCTGCGGATGAATTCCGGCGGCGGCGGCTTCGGACGCTTCGTGGCCGAGGCAATGCCCATGGTGATCGGCGGGCACCGGCGCTTCAGCCGGGCGATCTAGCCCTGCTCGATCCAGTCGCGGCGCAATGTCCGGCCCGCATTGGCCATCAGCACGGCGGCGACGAGGTAAAGCAGCAGCGCCCAGACAATCGCCATGCGCAGGCTGTCCGTGCCATGCACGGGCGCGAGCGCGTCGGACAGCGCGCCCAGTCCATAGATGCCCGCCGCCAGCCCGATCAGGTTGTTGATCAGCAGGAACAGCGCCGATGCGGTGGCGCGGGCGGCTGGCTCGACGAGGTTCTGCACGGCAGTGAGCACCGGGCCAAGCCAGACATAGCCCAGCCCTTGCGGCACCAGCAGCAGCGCGAAGGCAAGGACAGCATCGCTGCTCGATACGCCCGCTGCCCATAACGGCGCGCTCAGGCCATAGGCAATTGCAGGCAACCAGGCATACCAGCCCCGGTTATGGCAGCCCATCCGGTCGGCCAGCGCGCCGCCAAGCAGCATGCCTGCCACGCCGCCCAGCAGTAGCGTGCCCGAAACGAACAGGGCAGTATCGAACAGGCCAAGGCCAAAGCTGCGCTGCACGAAGCTAGGCAGCCAGAAGCTGATCCCGTAGCCGATCGAGGAGCCTGCCGCTGCACCGAACGAGAGCAGCCAGAACGAGGGCTTGCGCGCGAGCAAAGCAAAGGTTGCGCGCAGCGTCGGCGCATTGGCGTGGCTAGGCGGCGGCGAGGCGGCGGGCCGGTCGCGCACCAGCCGCGCGAACAGCGGCGCGAAGCCGATGCCGGCAAGGCCGATAACGATGAAGGCAACGCGCCAGTCGATGGCCTGCGCGATATAACCGCCCGCGAGCAGGCCGAAGCTCGAGCCCAGGGGGATGCCGAGCGAATAGATCGCCAGCGCGCTGGCCCGGCGCTCGGGCGGGAACCATTCGCCGATCACTGCATGGCTAGGCGCGACCCCGCCCGCCTCGCCGACCCCGACCCCGAGCCGCGCTGCAAACAGCTGCCAGAACGTGCCGGCAAGGCCGCACAGCGCGGTAAAGGCGCTCCACACCGCGAGGCTCCAGGCGATGACCCGCACCCGTCCGCTGCGGTCTGCCAGCGCAGCAAGCGGGACCGCCAGGGTCGAATAGAGCGCGGCGAAAGCAAGCCCGCCGAGCAAGCCCATCTGCCCGTCGGACAGGCCCAGCTCGGCCTGGATCGGCGCGGCCAGGATCGAGAGCAGCATCCGGTCGAGGAAATTGAAAATGTAGACGATCAGCAGCATGGCCAGCACCAGGCTGGCCTTGTCTCGCTCGCTTGATGCCATCCTCGCGCCCCTTTGCCTCAACCGGCTCTGTGTGCGCGACGCATCGCCGCTTGGAAAGCCCGAAGCGATCGGGCAAGGACTGCCTGTCATCCCGAACGAATCTGCCACGGAGAGCGCATGTCTGTCATCACCACGCACCGTCACGACGATGTCCTCGTTATCGTCTCCAACAACCCACCGGTCAATGCGCTGGGCCGCGCCGTGCGCGAGGGCGTTTACGCCGCGATGCAGGAAGCGCAGGCCGACGATGCGATCAAGGCCATAGTGATCCGTTGCGACGGGCGCACCTTCTTTGCCGGCGCTGACATCACCGAATTCGGCAATCCCACCCCCGGCGCAGTCGATCTCAACACGGTGATCAACACCATCGAGGACAGCACCAAGCCAGTCGTCGCCGCGATCCACGGCACCGCGCTGGGCGGCGGGCTCGAAGTGGCGCTGGGCTGCCATTACCGGGTAGCGGTGCCTTCGGCCAAATGCGGCCTGCCCGAGGTCAAGCTCGGCCTCATTCCCGGCGCGGGCGGCACCCAGCGGCTGCCGCGCGTAGTCGGCGTCGAGGCGGCGCTGCCGATGGTGACGAGCGGCGATCCGATCCCGGCCAAGCTTGCCAATACGATCGGGCTGATCGACGCCCTGGTCGGCGAGGACAGTCTTGAGGCCGATGCCATCGCCTTTGCGCGCAGCGTCATCGGCAAGGCTCCGCTGCCCGTTTCCAGCGCGCGCACCGACAAGATCGCCGGGACCGACGCAGGCGTGTTCGACGCCTTCCGCAAGGAGCATGCCCGCAAGCTCAAGGGCCTCGATGCGCCCGAAGCGGCGATCAAGGCAGTCGAGATCGCAGTCACGCATCCCTTCTCCGAAGGCCTGCCCATGGAGCGGGCGCTGTTCGAGCCGCTGATGGTCGGAACCCAGTCCGCAGCACTGCGCCACCTGTTCTTCGCCGAACGCGCTGCCAACAAGATCGACGACGTGCCAGCCGATGCCCCGATCCTGCCAGTTGCCAAGGTCGGCGTGATCGGCGCGGGCACGATGGGCGGCGGCATCACCATGAATTTCCTGTCCGCCGGGATTGCCGTCACCATGGTCGAGCGCGAGCAGGCCCCGCTCGATCGCGGTGTCGCCACGATCCGCAAGAACTACCAGAACACTGCCGCCAAGGGCCGCCTCACCGCCGAGCAGGTGGAAAAGGCGATGGGCCTGCTGACCCCCTCGCTCAGCCTCGACGATCTGGCGGATTGCGACCTCGTGATCGAGGCAGTGTTCGAGCGCATGGACATCAAGCAGGACGTGTTCGGCAAGCTCGACACGATCTGCAAGCCTGACGCGATCCTTGCCACCAACACCAGCTACCTCGACGTCAACGCAATTGCTGCGGCGACCTCTCGCCCCGAGATGGTGCTGGGGCTGCACTTCTTTTCGCCTGCCAATGTCATGCGCATGCTGGAGATCGTGCGCGGGGCCAAGACCGGGGCTTCGGCGCTGGCAACATCGATGAAGCTGGCCAAGACAATCGGCAAGGTCGCAGTGGTCGCGGGCGTCTGCCACGGCTTTATCGGCAACCGCATTCTCGCTGCCCGCCAGACCCAGGGCGAGGCGCTGCTGATGGAAGGCCAGCTGCCCGAGCGGGTCGATGGCGTGCTGACCGAATTCGGCTTTCCGATGGGGCCGTTCCAGATGGGCGACCTTGCCGGGCTCGACATCGGCTGGGTCGAGGCCGAATCCGACCCGAACCGGGTCAAGGATGTGCTGTGCCAGCGCGGCCGCAAGGGCCAGAAGACCGGCGCAGGCTTTTACGATTATGCCGCTGACCGCACCCGCAGCCCCTCACCTGAAGTCAACGCGCTGATCCTCGAAATGGCCGAGAAATCGGGCAGGATGCGCGACAATGTCAGCGACGAGGAAATCCTCGAGCGGCTGCTCTATCCGATGATCAACGAGGGCGCGCTGATCCTGGAGGAAGGCATTGCCCAACGCGCCAGCGACATCGATGTGATGTATGTACATGGCTA
>JBIPOX010000219.1:0-3805 GCA_044378785.1 Novosphingobium sp. | reverse complement strand
CGCCGTTGGACTTGGACACCCCCACCCAGCCTCCCCCTAAAGGGGGAGGAGCCAGTCCTTTCGACGATTTCGCGTCGATGGCCCCTGTGCAAAAGGGCAAGCGCGCACTGGTTGTCGCGCCCGCTTTTCGGCGCTAGGCTGCGCGAGTCATGAAAGAACTTTTCCAGCATACCGCTATTTCCGAAGGTGTCGTCGTGCGCGTGGCGGTGAATTTCCTGCCCGAACAGTCGCGGATCGAAGCTGGAAAATGGTTCTGGGTCTATCACATCCGGATCGAGAACGGCTCGGAAGAGACTGTCCAGCTGATGACCCGGCACTGGCGCATCACCGATGGCAACGGCTCGGTCAATCTGGTCGAAGGCGATGGCGTCGTCGGTGAACAGCCCGTGCTCGCGCCTGGCCAGTCGCACGACTATGTCTCGGGTTGCCCGCTGGCAACCGCGCATGGCAGCATGGAAGGCCACTATACCTTCCGCCGCAAGAACGGCAGCGAGCTGCGCGCAACCATCCCGTTTTTCCCGCTTGCTGCCCCGGCTGCGACTGGTTCGGCGGGCGTGAACCTGGTGCCCAAGCACCGGCCATAGCTGGCCGCGCGGGCCTGGAAAGGGCTGACGTGAAGCGCACCCACCTGCCCTTGAATGCCCTGCGTGTATTCGATGCCGCCGCGCGGCACCTCTCGTTCACGCGCGCCGCCGATGAGCTGGCGGTCACGCCCGCTGCTGTCGGTCAGCAGATCCGCGCGCTCGAGGATGTCCTCGGTGTTGTCCTGTTCCGTCGCACCAGCAAGGGCCTCGAATTGACCGAGGAGGCGAGCGCCGGGCTAGGCGCGCTGCGCACTGGCTTCCTCCATTTCGAGGAAGCGGTGCAGGCGATGCAAGCGGGCCAGTCGAGCCACGTCTATACCATTGCTGCGCCGCGCGAATTCGTCGCGGCCTGGTTGGCACCGCGCCTGGCCCAGTTCCGCAAGGACAATCCGCAGGCGCGGTTTGTCCTCGTCGACGGCGAATCGACCGATTTCACCGAGGCCAACCTCGACCTCGCTGTGCGCTGGACCGAAGGTCCGGGCGATCTCGAAGGCGCGCCGCTCGGACCGAGCGAACGCGTGAGCCTCGGTGAGGGCGAGCTGATCGGCTGGCCGGGCGATGCGGGCGAAGACAGCGAGGGCGCAGACAACACTCCAGCGGTCTGGGTCAGCGATGCCGGGCAGGCGGTAGCGGCGGCACTGGCCGGAATGGGCCGCGCCCGCGTGCCAGCGCTGCTGGTAGCGGGGATCGAGGGCGCGACTGGCGAGCCCGAGCCGTGCCGGCGCGGCTATTGGCTGGTCGCCCCGCGCCCGCAATGGCGCCAGAAAAAGGTGCAGGCGCTGGTCGCGGCGCTGGCGAGATAGACGATCCTGGCCTATCACCCCCAAGGCATGGCGAGCGCGCCGCATCACCTGGCGACCAAGGCCGGGCTGGATGTCTTGCGCCAGGGCGGCTCGGCCATCGAGGCGACGGTTTCTGGCTGATCCGCGAGCCTGATGGCCGGATCTGGGCAATCGACGCGTGCGGACGCAGCCCGCTTGCCGCCAGTGCCGACCTCTATGCCGGTTATGAGGCGATCCCCTGGCGCGGTCCGCTCGCTGCCAATACCGTGGCCGGGACCGTGTCCGGCTGGGCGCTGGCCCTACAATCGCTCGACAACCCGCTGCCGCTCGCGCGCCTGTTCGAGGCTGCCGTTGCCCATGCCAGCACCGGGGTTGAAGTGACACGGAGTGGCGGCGCGATCGCAAGCAATAAGTCCGCCGAACTGCGCGATCAGCCCGGGGCCTATCGGGCGGTGTTCGAGCCAGGTGGGCGACCGCTGCGCGAAGGCGACCTGCTGCGCCAGCCAGCCCTTGCCAGCACCCTGCAAGGTCTTGCCCGCGACGGGCTCGACAGCTTCTATCGCGGCGAGCTGGCGCGCACATTGTCGCCGATCTTGCGGCATTGGGCAGCCCCATCGGGCAAGCTGACCTCGCCATGCACCGGGCGCAAGCGCCCGATCCGCTGCGTGTGCGGATTGGCGGCGCAACCCTGTTCAATACGCCGCCGCCGACACAGGGGCTCGCTTCCTTGCTGATCCTGGCGCTGTTTGACCGCCGTGCGGCAGCCGGGGCCGATGGCTTCGAGCATGTCCACGGACTTGTCGAAGCAACCAAGCAGGCGTTCCTGGTCCGCGACAGCCATGTCGGCGATCCCGGATTGATGACGCTCGATGCGCAGGCCTTGCTTAACGATGCGGCAGCGCTGGACAGCATGGCGACAGCGATCGATCCGCGCCGCGCACTGCCCTGGCCGCACCGCTCGGCACAGGGCGACACCTGCTGGTTCGGTGCTGCCGACGCACGCGGTCAGATGGTCAGCGCAATCCAGAGCACCTATTTCGAATTCGGCTCCGGGCTGGTGCTGCCGCACAGCGGGATCGTCTGGCAAAACCGCGGCGCAGCCTTCAGCCTGGGAGGCGAGGGACCGCGTGCCTTCGGGCCGGGCCGCAAGCCGTTCCATACCCTCAACCCCGCGCTTGCCTGCTTCGACGATGGCCGGGTCATGGCCTATGGCACGATGGGCGGGGAGGGCCAGCCGCAGACGCAAGCCGCGCTGTTCACCCGCTACGCCCGGTTCGGGCTAGCGCCAGATGAGGCAATTGCCGCACCGCGCTGGTTGCTGGGGCGGACATGGGGCGAGGACAGCACCACGCTCAAGCTCGAGGATCGCTTCGATCCCGCGCTGTATCAGGGCTTGCGCGAGGCCGGGCACGAGATCGAACTGGTGGCACCCCTGACCGAGATGATGGGCCACGCCGGAGCGATTGTCCGGCACCCCGATGGTCGTTTTGAAGGGGCCAGCGATCCGCGCAGCGACGGTGCGGCGCAAACGCTCTAGCTTCGCTGAGAGCTAGTTGCCGGGTCCCTCGAAACCCCTGATCACGATATCCTCGATCGCCGTATTGCGCGGCGCGCAAACCGCATGGACAATCGACGCGGCGATGTCGGCCGGGCTCGATCCGGGGAAGACGAAAGCCTTCTCAAGGCCCGCGCGTTGCAGGCCGGCCATGTATTTTGCCGCGCCTTCGGGGTCGGAGGTGTCGAGCGCGCTGTCGGCGACCACGCCGATCTGCACCGTCAGCACCCGGATGTTCTCGCCGCGAAACTCGTTGCGCAGCCCTTGCGAGAAGACATCGAGGCCGCCCTTGGCCGCGGAGTATACGATCATCGTCGGCTGCGGGGTCAGCACCGACTGGGTCGATATGTTGACAATATCGCCGCCGCCGACCTTGCGCATCTCGATCACTGCCTGACGCGCGCAGAACATCGGCGCGATCAGGCTTTGCGTGACGACATCGACGATTTGTGCGTCGCGCGCCTCGGTCAGGTCGAACGCGGCATAGGAGGCGGC
Source organism: Novosphingobium sp. (assembly GCA_044378785.1). GTDB lineage: Bacteria > Pseudomonadota > Alphaproteobacteria > Sphingomonadales > Sphingomonadaceae > Novosphingobium. The sequence continues at coordinate 389 of JBIPOX010000219.1, read as the reverse complement.
ATTGTTGACCAGCACATCGAGCCTGCCGAAAATTTGGACAACCGTGGCGAAGGCGGACCTGACCTGATCGGCATCGATCAGGTCGCAAACCACTGGCAGGCACTCGCCCGCGCATAGCTGTGCGGTCGTTTCCAGCTTGGTCAGCGTGCGCCCCAACACCGCGACGCGGTATCCCGCCTGGCTTAGCGCGATGGCAACGCCCCGGCCAAGGCCCTGACCGCCGCCAGTGACAATCGCGACCTTGCCGTTGCCAGTCATGCGATAAGCTTTGCCCTGGGCGCGGTCGCCTGTCTGAAATGCGGCATGACCTCGCTGGCGAAGGTTTCGAGTGCCTCGCATATCTTGTCGTGCGGCGCGCCGCCCTGGGCGATCTCCATCATCATGTAGTC
>JBIPOX010000217.1:0-3812 GCA_044378785.1 Novosphingobium sp. | reverse complement strand
CAAAACCCGAACTTGCCGCATCGGCTTTCGCACCTGTTCCACTCCTGTTTTTGCGTCCCGTGACGCCTTGCGCCAGACTGCCTGCTTGCACTGCGAAGTTTAGCAGAGCATGAACCAGTGCGCCATGTGTCCCATTAGCCGCGCCCTTATCGCCTTGTCAGCCCCTCTCCTGTTGCTCGCCTGTTCGGCCCAGCCCGCGCCCGAGCCGCCGCTGGCCGGGGCCGCAATCGGCGGTCCATTCACGCTGGTCGACAAGGACTCCAAGCCGGTAAGCTGGAGCGATTTCGATGGCTCATGGCGCACCGTCTACTTCGGCTTCACCTTCTGCCCCGACGCCTGCCCTCTCGATATGAGCGCGCTGATGCGCGGGTTCGCCTTGTTCGAAAAGGCCCATCCCGAGCGCGCCGCCAAAGTGCAGCCCGTGTTTATCTCGATCGATCCCTTGCGCGATGGCCCAAAGGAAGTCGGCCTGTTTGCCGCCGCATTCCACCCGCGCCTGATCGGCCTCACTGGCACCCCGGCGCAGGTCGAGGTCGCGGCCAAGGCCTTCGCGGTCTATTACCAGAAAGGCGAGGAGACCGCCGGCGGCTATCTGATGGATCACAGCCGCGCAGCCTATCTGATGGACCCGCAAGGCAAGCCCATCGCTATCCTGCCAGTCGACCAGTCCCCCGAAGCAGTGGCGGCGGAACTGGACAAATGGGTAAGGTAACCCCGCTTCGCGAGCGGTTCTGGGAACTGCCGCTCGAAAGCCTGAACCGGGCCGAGTGGGAGGCGCTGTGCGATGGCTGCGGCCAGTGCTGCCTGCATAAGGTCGAAGATGCCGACACCGGCGAGTTTTACGGCACCAATGTAGCCTGCAAGCTGCTCGATCTCGAGACGGCGTGCTGCTCGGACTATCGCAACCGGCGCGCGCAGGTGCCCGATTGCCTGCGCCTCACCCCGCGCAATGCGGTCGCGCTCGAATGGTTGCCGGGAACCTGCGCCTACCGCCTGCGCGCCAATGACGAGCCCCTGCTGGACTGGCACTATTTGCTCAGCGGCAAGCGCGATTCGGTGCACGAAGCCGGTGTCTCGATCGTCGGCAAAGTGATCAGCGAACTTGTTGCCGGGCCTATCGAGCATCACATTGTCTGGACCGGACCGGAATACGAGATGTTCGGGCTGCATGATGGCGAGGATGATGAACCGGACGCAGCGCCATGATCGACTGGCTGCGACGCAATCCGCGTCTGCCGTCGCTGATCGACCTGGGCGGCGCGCAGCTGCCGGTCGTGGTGCGCCGCCATGCCCGCGCCAAGGCGATGACGCTGCGGCTTTCGCCTGACGGGCGCGAGGTGCGGGTGACGATCCCGCGCTGGGGCCGCGACAGCGATGCGATTGCCTTTGCCCAGGCGCGGCGTGACTGGCTGGCCGGGCAGCTTGCCGGGCTGCCAGTGTTCGATCCGCTCGGTCATGGCTCGAAGATTGGCTTCCGAGGCGAAGTGCTGTCGATCCGCCACGATCCCGCCGCCCCGCGCCGCGTCTCGCTTGGCCCGGGAGAGATCGTGCTGGGCGGGCCGCAGACCTCGCTGCAAGGTCGCTTGCGGCGCTGGCTGGAGGCTGAGGCCCGGGCGCTGATGTCCCAGGAGCTTGGCGAGTATTGCCAGCTTGCTGGCAAACCCGCCCCCCGCCTCGCATTGTCGAGTGCTAAGCGGCGCTGGGGAAGTTGCGCTCCGGACGGTTCGATCCGGCTCAACTGGCGACTGATCATGGCCCCCGACGCGGTGCGCCGTTCGGTGGTCGCGCACGAGGTCACCCACCTTGTCCATTTCGACCATTCGCCCCGGTTTCACGCCCTGCTCGCGCAATTGTTTGAAGGCGACGTGGCCGAGGCCAACGCCTGGCTGAAGCGCCATGGTCGCACGCTCTATCTGCCGTTTGGCTAGCGTTCGGGCGCGTTTGCGCCTATCTTGGATCGCATGAGCCGGTTCAAACGCGACGGATACTGGAAGCACGTTCGGCCGGTCGGCATGCTCGCCGATTTCCGGGAAGTGTGGAAGGAGGCTGGCAGCAATCGCTGGCGGATCGCGGCGCTGGCGGGAGCCTGCACTTTTGCCGTCTTCTACATGATGGCAAACCAGGGCGGCAAAGCCCCGCAAGCACCGCCCGAAGTGACCTACATTTCCTCCTGGCGCGCCGATCGCAGCGATGCCGAAATCCGCGAATCGAACCTGCGCAACCAGAAAATCAAGGACATACTGGAAACCGAGCAGGCCGAGCGCGACGAGCAGGTCAAAGACATCTACCGCGCGCTGGGCAGGGTTTCGGGTCTCGATGTCGAAAAGATCGAGGCCGATGCCGCGGCTGAACGCGCCGCCGAGGAAGCGGCCTTTCGTGCACGCACGGCCGGGCAGGTCAAAGCTCCGACAGGTGAATAGGCCCAGCTCCGCTGACCAGCGCTGGATGGCCTGCGCGGCGGCGCTGGCTGCCCGCGCCCGCCCGCTCAGCCGCCCGAATCCGGCAGTCGGCGCAGTGATCGTGCGCGACGGCGCGGTCGTCGGGCGCGGCTGGACTCAGGCTGGCGGTCGCCCCCATGCCGAGGCGGTTGCGCTGGCGCAAGCAGGCGAGGCAGCACGCGGCGCATCCCTCTACGTCACGCTCGAGCCCTGCGCGCACCGCTCGCAACGCGGCCCGGCATGCGCCCAGCTAGTCGCTGCATCGGCAGTGCAACGGGTCTGCATCGGCATTGCCGACCCCGATCCGCGCACTTGCGGCGCTGGCATGGCAGCGATCCGTGCGGCGGGCATCGAAACCGGGCTGATCGCCTCACCCCAAGCCGAGGCAAGCCTGGCCGGATACCTCGTCAAGTGCCGCCTCGGCCGTCCGCATGTCACGCTCAAGCTCGCCTTGTCGCAAGACCTGCGCCTGGCTCGTCCGCCCGGCGAAAGCCAGTGGCTGACCAGCGAACCGGCTCGGGCCCATGCCCATGCCTGGCGCGCCCGCATGGATGCCATCCTGGTTGGCGCGGGCACACTTGCCGCCGACAATCCGCGTCTCGACGTGCGCTTGCCGGGGCTGGAGGGGCGCAGTCCCGAACGCTGGGCGCTGACCCATGGCACCGCGCCCGATGGCTGGCATGGTCTGCCCTCGCCCGAGGCAATCGGCACGATGACCGATGTGCAGTATCTGATGGTCGAGGGCGGAGCGCAGACTGCGCGCGCTTTCCTTGCGGCAGGACTGGTCGATTGCCTGATGCTGTACCGGGCACCGGTGATGGCGGGGGGCGCTGCACCCGTTCTGGCCGAACTGTCCCCCGGGGCGCTTGCGGCGGAGTGGATCCTGCGCGATAGCCGCGAGCTTGGCAGCGACCACTTCGAGGTTTACGAGCGAGCCCCATGTTCACCGGAATAGTCACTGCCATCGGCACGATCCGCGAAGCCCGCCAGCAGGGCGACCTGCGGCTGGTCATTGCCTGCCCGTTCGATCCAGCGACAATCGCCATAGGCGCCTCGATCGCTTGCTCGGGATGCTGCCTTACGGTTGTCGACAAAGGCGGCGTTGCCGGCGATGCCTGGTTCGCGGTGGATGCCTCGGCCGAAACCGTCGCCTGCACCGTGCCTGGCCGCTGGGCGCAAGGCACCCGGCTCAATCTCGAACCCGCGCTCAAGCTGGGCGACGAGCTGGGCGGCCATATCGTCACGGGCCATGTCGACGGCGTTGCAAGGGTTTCCAGCATCACGCCATCGGGAGATTCTCACCGCTGGGCTTTCGATGCGCCCTCTGCGCTTGCGCCCTATCTCGCGCCCAAGGGCTCGATCACGGTCGATGGC
>JBIPOX010000216.1:0-3817 GCA_044378785.1 Novosphingobium sp. | reverse complement strand
ATGGTGCTGCGTTCGAGATAGTCGCCGAACAGCGCGCGCAGTTCCTCAAGGCTCTTGTGATCGAGGCTGACATTGAGCAGCACGCCGACTACCGGGCGATAGAGCGCGATAGAGCCGTCGCTTTCGTCGACCTCGCTGACATAGAGGTTTTGCGAGCCAACCACGGCGCTGGCCAGCGGTCGTTCGGCAGTGACGAAATTCTTCATCACCGCTCCGTTCATGATCGTTGGCTTGCGGCCTGTCGCCTCGAGGATCCAGCCGAGCATGCCAGTGACGGTCGACTTGCCGCTGGTCCCGGCAATGGCAATTCCCGCGCCTGCCGTGTTGAACAGGATCGAATTGAGCTCGGCGCGCGACAGCCGCAGGCAACCAAGCTCGGCGGCGCGGCGCATTTCGGGCACGGTCTCCTCGACGGCGGCGGAGGCGACGAGGATCTGGTCTTTCGAGACCACGCCGCTGCCGTCCTGCGGGAACAGGGTGAAGCCCTGCGCTTGCAGCGCGGCGAATTTTTCCGGGGTGCGCCCCTGGTCGAAGCTGCGGTCCGAGCCGGCAATGGTCGCGCCGCGCCCGGCGAGTATCTGGGCGAGCGGCAGCATTCCCGAGCCGCCGATGCCGCAAAAGAAGAACGGGCGGGAAAGCAGCTCTTGCGCGGAAGGCGTATCACTCATCCTGCCCGCCTATGCGCCCTCTCGCCATGACGCAACAAGCCGGTTAGGGACACAGGCATGATCCGCGTCGCCATCTGCGCCCCGTCCACGCCGCTCAAGGCCGAGAGCATCGCCCGGGTGAGCGAACTGGCGCGTGCCGAGTTTCCGCAGATCGCGCTGCATTTCCACCCGCAATGCGAGGCGAGCGAGGGCCATTTCGCCGGATCGGACGAGGTCCGGCTTGCCGCGCTTCTCGATTGCGCCAACGATCCGGGTTTCGACGCGGTGTGGTTCGCGCGCGGCGGCTATGGCGCGGGCCGGATTGCCGAAGCGGCAATCGCTGCGATGGACCACAATGCTACCCGAAAAGCCTATCTTGGCTATTCGGATGCAGGTTACCTGCTCGCTGGCCTGTACCGGGCGCGGATCGGAAGGCCGGTCCACGCACCCATGCCGATGGACATAGCGCGCGAGGGGGGAGAGGCAGCGGTGCGCCGCTCGCTCGCTTGGCTGGCGGGCGACATGTCGGGGCAGGAGCCATCGCTCGACAAGCACCTGACCGTCGCGTTCAATCTGATGACCCTGGCGATGGTCTGCGGCACCCCGCTGATGCCGGGCCTGGCCGGGCACGTCGTCATGCTCGAGGAAGTCAGCGAGCATCTCTATGCGGTTGATCGGCTGTTTTTCCACGTTTCGGCGCATCTTGGCGGCATCGCCGGGTTGCGGCTCGGGCGAGTGAGCGATGTGCCCGAAAACGACCGCGACTTCGGCTTGGAGGCCGAAGCGATCGCGCGCTTCTGGTGTCAGCGTCATGCGATCCCTTTCCTCGGCGCAGCCGATATCGGCCACGACGCGGCCAACAGGATCGTTCCGTTCGGGCTTGCGGGAAGCGGTGCCGGGCAATAGGCCCCGCGCGATTTTTTGACGGGGAGAGCAGTTGATGAGGGCGTTCGTGTTTCCGGGGCAGGGCAGCCAGAAGGTAGGGATGGGCGTCGAGCTGGCTAGTGCCAGCGCTGCCGCGCGCGAAGTGTTCGAGGAAGTCGACGACGCGCTCGGCCAGGCGCTTTCCAGGCTGATGCGCGACGGCCCTGAGGACGAGCTGACCCTGACCGAGAACGCGCAGCCCGCGATCATGGCCAATTCGATTGCGACATTGCGGGTGCTGGAGCGTGAAGGCGGGCTCACCCTGGCTGAAAAATGCGATTTCGTCGCCGGGCACAGCCTTGGCGAATATACTGCGCTGTGCGCGGCAGGCAGCTTTTTGCTGGCCGATACGGCGCGCCTGCTGAAGACGCGCGGGCTGGCGATGCAGGCCGCCGTGCCGGTTGGCGTGGGGGCGATGGCGGCGCTATTGGGCGCGACGATTGAGACGGCCTCGGCGCTTGCCGATGCTGCCGCCCAAGGGCAGGTCTGCACGGTCGCGAACGACAACGATACCGGGCAAGTGGTGATATCCGGCCATGCCGAGGCAATCGAGCGGGCGATTGCGCTGGTCAAGGAGCACGGCATCAAACGCGCAGTGCCGCTGCCGGTGTCGGCGCCATTTCACTGCTCGCTGATGCAGCCTGCCGCCGAGGCCATGGCAGAGGCGCTGCATAATTCAGCGCCCGCCGCGTTACGGGTACCGCTGTTTGCTAACGTCACTGCTGCGATGGTCTCCGATCCCGAGGAAGTGCGCCGCCTGCTGGTCGAACAGGTCACTGGCCGGGTGCGCTGGCGCGAGAGTGCCATGGCCATGGCAGAGGCCGGTGTGGAACATTTTGTCGAGCTGGGCGGCAAGGTCGTCGCGCCAATGATCAAGCGCAGCGCGGGCGAAGTCGAGACGGTCAGCGTCGTGACCATGGACGAGATCGAGGCGGTGCTCAGGGAAATCTGACTGGTCCTTAATTCGCCAGGCAGGCATTTTGACGCTCGCAAAGGCGCAAAGGCGCAAAGAAGAACCGCGGAAGATCAAGCTTTGGATGCTGACTCATTTAGCCGGATTGTTGTCGATGAATGCATTCGTATCCACCGGGAACTGGGCCCGGGCCTGCTCGAATCGGTTTATGAAACGGTCCTTGCCGGAGCACTCGAACGGCGCGGCCTTCAAGTCGACCGGCAGCTGCCGGTCGATATTCATTATGATGGGTTGAGCTTTTCGAGCGCATTCCGCGTGGACCTGATGGTGGGAAAGTGCCTGATCCTCGAGATCAAGTCAGTCGAGCGGCTGGCCAATGTTCACGCGAAGCAATTACTGACCTATTTGCGGTTGACCGACCTGTCGGTTGGTTTGTTGCTGAATTTCTCGGGTGAGACCATGAAAGAAGGTATTCGGCGCGTCGTGAACAACCACCCTCGCTAGATCGCCCGCTTTGCGCCTTTGCGCCTTTGCGAGCGCCCTTATGCGAACGCACAGTCAACAGGAGACCCAATGTTCGACCTTTCAGGCATGAATGCCCTCGTTACCGGGGCCAGCGGCGGCATCGGCTCTGCTATCGCCCGGTCGCTGGCGGCGCAGGGCGCGCGGCTCGCCGTTTCCGGTTCCAATTCCGAAAAGCTGCGAATTTTCCGCGACGAGTTGGACGAGCACACGCCCCAGCACCTGCAGCAGGTCGATCATGTCGCCATTGCCTGCAACCTGTCGAAGGCCGAGGAAGTCGAAAAGCTGGTCCCGGCCGCGCTCGACACGCTCGGCTCGCTCGACATCCTCGTCAACAACGCCGGAATCACCCGCGACAACCTCGCCTTGCGGATGAAGGACGAGGAGTGGGACGAGGTAATCCGCATCAATCTCGAAGCAGCATTCCGGCTCATGCGGGCAGCGACCAAGCCGATGATGAAGGCACGCTTCGGTCGGATCATCACTATCACCTCGGTGGTGGGGGCGACCGGGAATCCGGGCCAGATGAACTATGCCGCCGCCAAGGGCGGGCTCACTGCCATGTCGAAGAGCCTTGCCCAGGAAATCGCCTCGCGCGGGGTCACGGTCAATTGCATCGCCCCCGGCTTCATTCGCACGGCGATGACCGACGTCCTGCCCGAAGACCAGAAAACCGCGCTCAATTCCCGGATTCCGATGGGCCGGATGGGCGAGGGCGAGGATATCGGTGCAGCTGCGGTCTACCTGGCCAGCCGCGAGGCAGGCTACGTCACCGGGCAGACCCTGCACGTCAATGGCGGCATGGCGATGA
>JBIPOX010000215.1:0-3818 GCA_044378785.1 Novosphingobium sp. | reverse complement strand
CGATTTCGATCTCAAGGGTTCGGGGATGAAGATGGGCGGCGGTGCCAAGCCGTTCGGTGTCGATGCCGAGCGGGTGCCTTCCCTGGCCAAGCGGATCATCGCCAGTGGCGCAGAGTGGCGCGGTTTTCACATCTATGCCGGCTCGCAGGCGCTCGATGCCGAGGCAGTCGCCGACACCCAGGCCCAGACGCTCGCACTGGCGGCGCGGCTGGCGCGCGAGACCGGCACGCCGCTGCCGCATTGCAACCTGGGCGGCGGTTTCGGCATCCCCTATTTCCCCGGCGACGTGCCGCTCGACCTGGCTCTTGTCGGCAGGTTGCTGAGCGAACAGTTTGAGGCATTGCCCGACGAGATCGCCGATACCCATTTCTGCATCGAACTTGGCCGCTACCTGGCGGGCGAAGCGGGCGTTTACCTGGCTACGGTGATCGACCGCAAGGAAAGCCATGGCGAGGTGTTCCTCGTGACCGATGGCGGCATGCACCACCAGCTTGCCGCCTCGGGCAATTTCGGCACTGTCGTGCGGCGCAACTATCCATCTGCAATCGCTACGAAATTCGGCGTATCGGCAGAGGAAGAGGCGAGCATCGTCGGTTGCCTGTGCACGCCGCTCGACCGGCTTGCAGACAAGGGCCACTTTCCCCGCACCGAAGTCGGCGATCTGGTCGCGATCTTCTGCGCCGGCGCCTATGGTGCAAGCGCAAGTCCCTCGGCATTCCTGGGCCAGGGCCCGGCGCTGGAAATGCTCGTCTGATCAGCATGGTAAGACTTGGGAGCAGCGGCGTCCCGTTTCGGGAATGCCGCGAGATTGCCGATCAAGGCTAACGCAATATTCACCTTTTTTAACGATAGCGGACGCTGGATTTTGCCAAATTGCGTCTCGCGGACTTGTCCCCGACCGGCGCGCCTGGCGCAAATGGGGTTGTTTGCATGTCGCTCGATGGACGTCGCTATACCGCTTCGAAACTGCTGGCGGGAGCCGCGCTCTCCAGTCTCGCGCTGACCGGGTGCGCGGGCAAGTCGTCGGGGCCGCAATTGCCCCCCGCGTCGTTCGTGTCGCTCCAGGAAGGGCCGGGCGAGGAATACGTAATCGGCCCGCTCGACGATCTGACCGTGTTCGTGTGGCGCAATCCCGAGCTTGGCGCGAAAGTGCAGGTGCGGCCCGACGGGCGCATCACCACGCCGCTGATCACTGACATGCCCGCAGTGGGCAAGACGCCCTCGATGCTCGCGGAGGACATCCGCCTGCAGCTTTCGCAATTCATCGAGGAGCCGCTGGTCTCGGTCATCGTCAACGAATTTGCCGGCACGTTCAGCCAGCAGGTGCGGGTTGTCGGCGCTACCGAAAAACCGGCCTCGATCCCCTATCGCGCCAACATGACCCTGCTCGACGCGATGATCGCGGTGGGCGGCCTGTCGGAATTCGCGGCGGGCAATCGCGCGCGGCTGATCCGGTTCGACAAGCAACTGGGCAAACAGCGCGAATATGCGCTGCGCCTCGGCGACCTGCTCAAGAAGGGCGAAAGCAAGGCCAACGTGATGCTCAAGCCGGGCGATGTGATCATCATCCCCGAGAGCATGTTCTGAGCAGCAGCGGCAAGAGGCACCACCCATGAATTCGCTTCAGGACGAAGTTCTTTCCGCGATCCATGCCGTTGATGTATTCTGCACCTGTCAAGCCGATCAGATCGAGGCGACAGGGCAAAACCGAAACAGAAAGCGTCAAGCTTCTGTTTCTGATTGTTTTTCCGTCATCGGTTTTCCGGTGATTGGGTCTCTGCCTGTCTTAGGTTTCGCCGTGACCTAAGGCGAGGTAGTCTGCGCTCTGCATTTCGTTTAGCCGACTGACCGTCCGCTCGAACTCGAAGCGCCCATTCCCCTCGACATATAGTTCCTCGGGTGCAGCTGCGGCTGTCGCCAGCAGCTTGACCTTGTTCTCGTAAAGCGAATCGATCAGCGTAACGAATCGCGCTGCCTCGTTGCGATTTTCCGGACCCATCCGGGGAATCCCGACAATGATGACGGTGTGATAGGCGCGGGCGACAGCGAGATAATCCGAAGCACCGCGCGCTTCGGCGCACAGCCGTTTGAAGCTGAACACTGCCACGCCCTTGAGCGACTTGGGCACCAGCAGGGTCCGGCCTCCGCCCAGCTCGATCTCGGCGCTCGGCACATTGGCACTGTCTTCGGGCGGATAGTCAGTAAGCCGGAAAAAGGCCTCGCGCACCTGTGCTGTGGCCGCAACGCCCAAGGGCGTGTGCCAGGTCGCCATGCCCGCCAGCCGCTCGAGCCGGTAGTCGACCGGTCCGTTGAGCGCCAGCACGTCGAGCTCGCGCTCGATCAGGTCGATGAACGGCAGGAAATGCTCGCGGTTGAGGCCATCCTTGTAAAGCTCGCCTGGCGCGCGGTTCGAGGTAGTGACGATGACAACGCCCTGCTCGATGATGAGGTTGGTGAACAGCCGGCTCATGATCATCGCGTCGGCCGAATTGTTGACCACCATCTCGTCGAAAGCCAGGCAGCGCACGTCGCGGGCGAGCTTCTCGGCGACCGGCGGGATCGGATCGCCGGCTTCCTTGCGGCGCTCCTCGCGCAGCAGCGCGTGAACCTCGAGCATGAAGGCGTGGAAATGGGCCCGGCGCTTCTGCGGGATCGAAAGCGTCGCGTGAAACAGGTCCATCAGCATCGATTTGCCGCGCCCGACGCCGCCCCACATGTAGATGCCGCGCACCCGTTCGGGTTTGTGGCGCAGCAGCTTGCCAAGAAATCCCCCGCCATCCGTGCCGCCGGACTGCTCCAGCTCGTCCTGCAGCCTTGCCAGGCGTGCGGCTGCCGCGGCCTGCTCCGGGTCCGGGCGCAGTTCGCCTGCAGCGACCAGTGTGCGGTAGCGATCGAGCAGGCCAGTCATGGCCGGGGCGCGGAAGGCTTGCGCAAGGTGCCAGAAAAGGCCGCAACCAAGCGATCCCCCTGGACCATGGTGCCGCGCATGAAGCCCAGCCGCCTGGTCTCGCGCAGCAGTTCGACAACGGCCTCAAGCGGCTTGCGGGCACTGCCAGCACCGACGAATTGCATGGTCAGGTCAACCGTAACCGAGCCGATCGGATCGGTGCCGGTCAGCACATAGAGCGCCCCGAACATGGCGACATCGGCAAAGCCCAGCGTGGTTCCGCCGTGGATCACCTCGCCTGCATTGGTGTGCCGCGCGGCGATGTCCATGCGCACCCGGCAGGTCGTGCCGCTCTCGCGGCGCAGCAGCATCGGCCCGATGAAGACGTGGTTGTAGCGGGTGTGATCGGTCACATCCCAGCGCAGCCAGCCGGGATGATCGGGATCGGGCTCGCAGGTGAAGCGGACGAAATCCAAGATCGACAGGCTCAGACCAGCCGTTCGGCCTGCATCTTCTTGATCTCGGCAATCGCGCGCGCTGGCGAGAGACCCTTGGGACAGACATTGGCGCAATTCATGATCGTGTGGCAGCGGTAGAGCCGGAACGGATCCTCAAGCTCGTCCAGCCGCTCGCCGGTCATCTCGTCGCGGCTGTCGGCCAGCCAGCGATAGGCCTGGAGCAGGATTGCCGGGCCAAGGAACTTGTCGGAATTCCACCAGTAGCTCGGGCATGCGGTCGAACAGCAGGCGCACAAGATGCACTCATAGAGGCCATCGAGCTTTTCGCGCTGCTCGGGGCTCTGCAGGCGTTCCTTGCCCGACGGCGTCGTCGAGACAGTCTGCAGCCAGGGCCGGATCGAGGCGTATTGCGCATAGAAATGGGTGAAATCGGGGACAAGGTCCTTGATCACGTCCATATGCGGCAGCGGCGT
>JBIPOX010000213.1:0-3823 GCA_044378785.1 Novosphingobium sp. | reverse complement strand
GAAGGCCAGGATGTTGATCGGGATGAACACCAGGCCAAAGCCGAGACCCTGGATGAACGAGGTGACGACGATCTGGGTGGAGCTGATCTCGAGCGGCCAATAGGCCATTTCGCGCAGGGTGAAGGCAGTGATCAACACGCCCAAGCCCATGGTCAGGCGCAGGTCCACACCGCGCCGCATCAGCATGCCTCCCAGCATCGTGCTGATGATTGAGCCAACCCCGCGCGGCATCAGCGCAAGGCCTGTACCCATCACAGTATAGCCATAGAGGTTCTGCATCATTGGCGGGATCAGCGCGAGCGTGGAAAACAGGATCGCGCCGAGCGTGATCATGAAGCCGGTTGCAACCGTGAAGTTTCGGTCCTTGAACAGCGAGAGGTTGAGCAGCGGATTCCTTGTCTGGCGGAAATGCATCGCCACGATCCAGGCGCCGCTGAACATCAGCCCGGTGTAGATCCAGACCTCGCCCGATTCGTACCAGTCGACGTGATTGCCCCTGTCGAGCAAGAGCTGGAACGAAGCCAGCGCGATCGACAGCCAGGCGAACCCGAACAGGTCGAACTTGCGCGGCAGCCGCGGGCGGTGCGGCAATTGGGTGATCAATATGGCCAGGCAGATCAGCCCGACCGGGAGATTGACGTAGAACACCCAGCGCCAGTTCCAGTTCTCGGTCAGCCAGCCGCCGATGAACGGGCCCAGGATCGGCCCAAGCATGATTCCGGTGCTCCAAAGCGCCATGGCCGAGGCCTGGCGGCTGGGGCGCGTCGTATCGAGCATGAAGCTCTGGCTGAGCGGCGCGATGAAGGCACCGAAAATGCCTTGCAGGATCCGGAAGGCGACCATCTGTTCGAGATTGCGGGCCAGGCCGCAAAGCACTGAGGCAAGGATGAAGGTCGCCACCGATATGATGAAAAGCTCGCGCCCGCCGATCTTGTCGGCCAGCCAGCCAGTGATTGGCGTCGCGATGGCTGCAGCGATCATGTAGCTGGTCAGCACCCATGTCACCGATTCCGGCGTCGCACCCAGTGCGGACTGCATGTGCGGGATCGCGACATTGGCGATCGTTGTGTCGAGCACTTGCAGCAGCGAGGCCATCATCACCCCGATGACGACAAGCGCATGATTTTCTACCGGAAGGTTGGCATCGTCGCTGATCGACATGCCGCCGCCGGTCGCAGCGCCTGGGCTGCCGGCCCTGCCGCCCGCCGGTGTGCTCGCCACGTCAGCGTTTCCGGCCGTCGGTATAGACCGTGACGTGGGTCGAGAGGCCAGCGATAAGCTGGCGCGGGCTGTCCTCGTCGATGGCGATCCGCACCGGAACCCGCTGCGTCACCTTGACCCAGTTGCCGGTGGCGTTCTGGGCGGGAATAACCGAGAACTCCGAACCGGTGCCCGCGCCGATAAAGGCGACATGGCCCTTGAGCTCAAGGTCGGGATAGGCGTCAAAGGTCAGCCTGGCGGGCTGACCGACTTTCATCCCGGCAAGATCGGTTTCCTTGAAATTGGCGTCGACGTAGCTCTTGCGGTTGGCGACGATGGTCAGCACTGGCAGACCGGTGATTGCCTGTTGACCGACTTGCAGGCGCTCGGCCTGGGCGATGCGCCCTGCCTTGGGTGCGCGCACCGTGGTGCGGGTCAGATTGAGCATGGCGGCCTCACGCTGGGCCAGAGCGGCGGCGATCTGCGGGTTCTGGCCGGGAACTGCGGGGCCGGTAGCCAGTTTGGCGCTTGCCTCCATCTGATTGGCCTGCGCCTGCCGCAATTGCTCGCGTGCCTGGGCGACTGAGTGCTGCGCGGCCTCGTACTCGGCCTTGGTGGTGAAGCCGCGGCTCCACAACGCCTGCTGGCGCGAAAGCCGTGCCTGGGCGAAAGCGATATCTTCCTGCGCGGAGGAGATATCGACGCCCGACAAGTCAGAGGAGCTGGCGAGCACGGTCAGGTTGGTTTGCGCCGCAGCGATTGCGGCGTTGGCTTGCTGGACCTGCAACTCGTAGGGACGCGGATCGATCCGGAACAGCACCTGGCCTTCGCGGACGTCCTGCCCGGAACGGACCAGCACCTGCGAAATCGGCCCGGTGACTTCGGAGCCAACCGAAACCTTCGCCTGGTGAACATAGGCATTTTCGGTCGTGACCTTGCCTTGCAGGCTCTGCCAGTAGAAGCCGCCGCCAGCCAGGATCAGCAGTGGCACGCCGAACATCATCAATCGGCCGCGCCAGCGTCGCACGCGCGGGGCCGGCTTGGTCTGGGCAGTATCTGCCTCGAACACGGGATCGGCGTCAGCCACGGGCCACCTCGGCCTCTTGCACAGCATTGCCAATCCGCCCAAGCAGGCTGGCGAGGGTCTCCTGCTCGCTGCTGTCGAGCGGCGCCAGCAGCTCGTCGAGCAGGGCCTCGACGGTCTTGCGCAGCTTGTCGGCGGTTTCGTGACATTTCGCTGTGGGGCTGAGCAGCCAGGCACGCCGGTCGGCAGGGTCTGACTGGCGAGCGAGCCAGCCGCGTTCTTCGAGGCGATCGACCATGCGGCACAGCGTGATCGGCTCGACCTCGAGCGTGTCGGCATAAAATGACTGCCGGGCGAGCGGTTCGTGATCGACCAGCAACAGCAGGCGCGCTTGCGGTCCGGTGAGATCGTGATCGCGCACGCTTTCATCGAAGCGGCGGCGCACGAGGCGCGACTTGTCGACCAGCAGATAGGCGAGGTGGGTTTTCATGCCCGCCACATAATAAGGTTCCTTATTATGTGCAATGCCCTTGTTGCATGCGCGAAATCGCCTAGGGGCAGGTCATGGAAACGCAGCGGTTCGCATCGTTTGACGGGGTCGAACTGGCCGTTCACCGGCTTTCGCCCGAAGCAGGTTCAGCGCGGCCCGTGCTCTTGCTGCACGGCCTGTTTTCCAGCGCTCAGGTCAATTGGGTCCGGTTCGGGACGGCAGCGACGCTTGTCGCCGCCGGGTTCGAGGCGATCATGCCCGATTTGCGCGTCCACGGTGCGAGCGATGCCCCGCAAGACCCTGCTGCCTATCCGCCGGACGTGCTGGTCAAGGACGTGCTGGCGCTCACCGATGCGTTGGGGCTGGAGCCGGGCGGGTTCGACCTTGTCGGTTTCTCGCTGGGTGCGCGGACTGCCGTGCAGGCAGTGCTGGCCGGCCTCTCGCCGCGCAAGCTGGTGCTGGGCGGCATGGGGCTTGAAGGACTAGGCGAGTGGCAGCGGCGCAGCGCTTTTTTCATCGACGCGATCGACCGCTTTGACGAAATCCGTTCTGCCGACGATCCGGCCTACATGGCCAAGAGCTTCATGCGCACGATGAAGATCGACCGCGCGGCAGCGCGCCTGCTGCTGCTGTCGGTGCAGGATACGCCGCCCGGCGCGCTATCGGGAATTGCCATGCCCACCCTGGTGGTCTGCGGCAAGGACGATACCGACAACGGTTCTGCCCCGGCGCTCGCTGCCGCGTTGCCCCAAGCGAGCTATGCGCAGATTCCCGGAACCCATATGAGTTCGGTGACCGAAGCCGCGCTCGGAGAGGCGATAGCGGCGTTCCTTGCCACTTGATTTTGTGGCTTTCCTGGGCCAGCAACATGACAACAAAAAAACGCAAAAAGGGTCGCTCCAGATGAACACGAAACATGTCCGGGCCATCGCCTCGTCGATGGCTCTCGCGCTGGCTTTGGTTGCGAACACCGCGCAGGCCCAGCAAGCCGCGCCGACGGCGCAGGATGCCAAGGCCTTTATCGATCAGGCCGAAAAGGATTTGCTCGACCTCAGCATCAAGGCGGGCAGGGCCGAATGGGTCTACCAGAACTTCATCACTGACGATTC
>JBIPOX010000214.1:0-3823 GCA_044378785.1 Novosphingobium sp. | reverse complement strand
ATTTTGCACCGCAACATCATCGAAATGCAATGGGGGCTGGAACTTTCATGCTCGTTCTGCGATCAAGGGCAAGGCATCCAGATTGTCGCGGTGCTTTCGTGCTCCCGCAAGCACAGACTGATCTTGATGCCTTGTGTTCTCTCCTTGGTTAGGGCAAAGAACGCAACGGATTTGGAAACTTGCAGCATGGTTACGGCCGTAAAAGGCGAAAATGATGAAGCGTTTTGTTATTTCGATTGTAGCAATTGGGTCAGCTGCCGTGCTGGGTCAAACCGCACTTTTCGCCCAGCCTGCAGACAATGCGAATGATCAGGCCGGCAAATGTCAGGTCACGATCGATCGTTCGCAAGAGCCGGGCGTATTCGACGTGACGCGGCAGTCGTATGAAAACGGTGAGTGCATCTGCTATGCATATACCGGGCCCGCGACACAGCCTGTTGGCACCGAGAATCGGGTGTCAGCTTTGCTGGCCAGCAGGACCTGTCCTTCGGCGAAGCCCATGCTGGTGCCGGGTGCCGTGGGCGGCGCCGTTGCGGGCGGCGGTTTTCCTATTCCTACTCTCATCGGCCTGGGCGTGATTGGCGGAGCGGCCGCTGCGGCTCTTGGTGGCGATGAGGAGAATCCCGTAAGCCCCTGAGCTTCCGCATCGGGCTCCTTGCGATCCTTCCCTAGTGCAATCAAATCGACTGAACCCAAGATTGAAGGTGCGGGAGTGGATGCCATTTCATGCGTCGAATCTGCTGCCGATGGCCACCACTTAGTGTAATGGGCATTTTCCTTTCGATCGATTAGTGGCACTGCGGGACCCTGACAGGCGCTCGCCGCATCGAGCGAACAGGTTACCCAGTGTGGTGGTCGAAGATATCTTCAGGAAGTGCAAATGCGCTCATTAGCCAGATTTCAGATCGCGAAAGGGCTGCCTCGGCGGCTGACCGCAGTGCTAACCCTTTTGTTCGTGCCGCTTTTGCTGGCAAGCTGCACGGGTAGCCGAGGGGGCTTCGGATTACCGGATTGCTCCCAATGACAAGATCGTCGTCAGCGTCTTCCAGGCCGAAAAGCTGTCGGGCGAATACAAGGTCGATCTAACTGGTCATATCGCCATGCCCCTGGTCGGTAATGTGCTTGCCGCCCAGAAGACTCCACTCGAGCTACAGAGCCACCTCGCTCAACTGCTCGAGCAGAAGCTGCTAAAAAATCCCGACGTGACGGTTGGCATTGCCGAAGCCGGGGGCAGCATGGTGACAATTGATGGATCGGTCAAAGGACCCGGAATGTTTCCGGTGTTCGGCAAAACCAGCCTGATCCAGGCGATCGCCATGGCAAAGGGTCTAGACCAATACGCCAATCCGAAGCGGATTGCGATATTTCGTCAGATTGATGGCAAACGGACTGCCGCAGCGTTCGATCTGACTACGATCCGTGACGGCGAAGAGCCCGATCCGGACGTGTACCGCGGCGACATCATCATTGTGGACGGGTCGAAAACCAAGGAAGCGCTCCGCGACATGGTAAGTGCCGTCCCGATCATGGGCATGTTTCGGCCACTCGGGTTCTAGGCAGGTGGATATCTGACATGGCTGAAGACGATCCCTACCTGCGCGCGCCGAACCAACGCTTCCCGCTCGGCCCTCAGGGAGAGCCGCGGGTTCCCGCGACTGTTGTGGCTGTCAAGGGAACCGCCGACGAAGCCGGCCTTGACATCATGGCCTTGTGGACCACGCTGTGGGCGCGGCGGATCTGGATCATTGCGGCCGCTATTCTTGGGCTTTCTCTGGCAGTCATCTACTCGCTTTTGCAAACGCCACTCTATCGCTCGACTACGACCCTTGAATTAAATCCACCTACCATTCCCATTCTTGGCGAAACCGGCGGCGGGGCCAACATGGTGGTGCCCCAGTCGGACTGGCAGTTCCTCGAAACCCAGTACGGCCTAATGCGCAGTCAGGACATCGCTCGTCGAGTCGTGGAGAGCCTCAATCTTGCGGGCAAAGGTGGTTCTGAACGGTCGGCAAGCTCGCGTGATGAAGAAATCAAGTCGGCGGCGGCTGGCCTTGCTGGTTCGATAAGCGTCGAGCCAGTACCTGATAGCCGCCTGGTCAACCTGACCTATACGGCGGATGATCCCAGGGAAGCTGCGCGGATCGTTAATGCCTATGCCAAGGCGTACGTTCAGTCGAACCTCGATCGGCGCTACGAGGCGACCGAATCGACCCGCCAGTTTCTCAAGGAGAGACTGGATGCGACCCGCGTCGCTCTTAACGACGCTGAGAGCAAGCTGGTCGCCTATGCGCGGACAAACAATCTCGTCGACATTCCCGGAACAACCGGCGAAGATGGTGAGAGCTCGGGCGGCTCAAGCCTCTCCGGCGCATCGCTCGGATCACTCAATTCTGCATTAGCGGAAGCACAACAACGTCGCATCGCGGCAGAGCAGCGATTCCGTCAAGGCTCGGCGATTTCCGAGGTCAACCAGAGCACGACGGCACTTCGGGCCGAGAAGGCCAAGCTCGAAACCGAGTACGCGGAAAAGTCGAATTACTTTCAGGACAGCTACCCCGACATGGTGCGGCTGCGTTCGAGCATAAATGCGCTGGACCGCGAGATTCGGGCTGAAAGCTCACGCGCGTCTGGCTCGGTCAGGGCAAACTACCAAGCCGCACTGGCGGAAGAAAAAGCGCTGCGGACGCGGGTACAGCAACTTAGCAGCGACGTCCTCGATAACCGCGAGCGATCGATCCAGTATAACATGCTGCAGCGCGAATTGGATACTAATCGCACGCTTTATGACGCTCTGCTAGACCGCTATAACAAGGTCGGCGTGGCCAGCGATCTCGACGCTACGCTTGCCACAATTGTTGACGCGGGCCGGGTACCGGGCGGACCCTACACGCCGAACATTCCGTTAAATCTGTTGTTCGGCCTGTTCGCTGGACTGGGACTGGGTGTCGCGCTGGCCTTCGCCTACGATTTCCTGACCGATACGATCAAGACGCCCGATGACGTGCGTGACAAGCTGCGCCTGCCGCTGATGGGGGTCATTCCCAAGCGGCAGCGTAACGAAAACCTGATTGAGCAGCTTGGCGATCCCAAGTCGCCAATTTCGGAAGCCTATTCGTCGCTGCTGACAACACTGCGGTTCTCTACGAACGAAGGAATTCCACGCTCGCTGCTCATCACCAGCGTCAGGGCTTCCGAAGGCAAATCCACCACAAGCTTCGTGCTGGCGACAGAACTCGCAAAGCTAGGCAAGCGGGTACTTCTGATTGACGCTGACATGCGGCGTCCGTCATTCCTGCATGAAAGTTCACCATCTACCGGCCTGTCGAGTGTGCTGACGAGCTCGGGCACCGCAGTGCAAGATCACGTCGTGAAGACGCGTGCAGAGAATCTGTGGCTGATGCCCAGCGGCCCTATCCCTCCCAATCCGTCGCAATTGCTGAGTTCACAACGCTTCCGGTCAATTCTCCAACAACTCGATGAGCATTTTGACTGCGTGATCATTGATGCGCCCCCCAGCCATGGCCTTGCAGACGCAACCTTGCTGGGCGCTGTGGCGAGCGGTGTTCTCCTGCTGCTTGAGAGCGGCAAGGTGCGCCGCAAATATGCCCTTGAGGCAATTTCGCAGCTGCGCTCAGGTCAGTGCAATCTGCTCGGAGCTGCGCTTTCGAAGTACGTCGGAGCGCATACCAACTACGGTTACAACTATAACTATTACAGCAAGCAGGACGGCGAAAAGGACAAGGTCGAGGCTCACGAGCTGTCTCCGTTGCTGCTGGACGGCGAAGTAAGCTAGCCGCTTCGCTGCATGCAACCCGCACGGCAA
>JBIPOX010000212.1:0-3831 GCA_044378785.1 Novosphingobium sp. | reverse complement strand
CAGATGCCCGCAACCTTGGTCTTTTCGCGCACGACAATCGACTGGGTAGGCCCCTTGAGCACGATGACAATGTCGAAATCGCGCGCTGCGCGGCTCCCGTCCGGGCTGAGGATCGCTCCGAACAGCAGCAGCTCTGTTCCGGTAAAGCCCTGCCGCAACTGGATTTCGTGCTGCGAGACCTCGGGCACAAGGATCGGATCGCGCGCGCCAGTCAGCATGACCAGGGCAACAAGGGCGAGCAGCAGCCTCACAACGGCGCCACCGAATATATCTCGTCGGGCTGGTAACCCAGACCCAGCGCCATGCGCAGCGCCACCAGCAGCACGATGACCGCCAGCACCAGGCGCAACCGGGTCGGGCTCGCCATCTGGGCGAACTTCGCGCCGATCTGCGCGCCGGTGACCGAGCCGATCAGCAGCAATCCGGCCAGGACGATATCGACAGCCTTGGTCGTCATCGCGTGCATCATCGTCGTCGCGATGGTCACGAACAGGATCTGGAACAGCGAGGTGCCGACCACCACGCTCGCGCTCATGCCGAGCAGATAGAGCATCGCCGGGACCAGCAGAAAGCCGCCGCCGATCCCCATCAGCATGGTCAGCACGCCGACCGCCATGCCGAGCAGCAGCGGTGCCAGCGGCGAGATATAGAGCCCGGAGCGATAGAACCGCCAGCGCAGCGGCAGGTTGGCGACCAGCGGATGGTGCCGCCGTTTGCGCGCTGGTATCGGCTGGCCCGAGCGTTCGGCGCGGATCGTCATCAAGCTCTCGCGCGCCATGATCGTGCCGATCGAGCCAAGCAACAGCACATAGAGGATGTTGATCACGGTATCGATCTGCCCCAGTTCCTGGAGCAAGCGGAACAGCGAGGCCCCGATCAGGGTGCCGATAAAACCCCCGGCAACCAGCACCCCGCCCATCTGGAAATCGACGCCGTTGCGGCGGGTATGGGCAAAGACGCCCGAAACGCTCGCGCCGGTCACCTGGCTTGCTGCCGAAGCCGCCGCGACGGTTGGCGGCACGCCATAGAAAATCAGCAGCGGCGTGGTCAGGAAACCGCCGCCTACACCGAACATGCCCGAAAGCATGCCAGTGAGCGCGCCAAGCGCAACAATGACGAGGCCATTGACCGAAAGGTTGGCGATGGGAAGATAGACATCCATTGCCAGCCTAGCGCTACCCTACCCCGGTTGCCTAGAAAAGGCGGTGCTCAGAAACCTGCGGATAGAGTGAGGGCAACCCCCGATCCCGGCCGGGCGTCTCCCGCCACCCGCATCCGCCAGTCAAGCCCGAGCCGCGCCGAGCCGGTCTCGCCGATTGGCAGGCCAAGGCTGGCGCTCGGCCCCAGATCGAGCCGCGCCGCGCCCTTTTGCGCGCCGCCCCAGGCCCCTGCCCCTGCGCGCAGCTGCGCCTTGCCCAGACTGGCGACTGGCCGGTCAAGCCGCGCCTGACCATCGGCGAAAGCGGTGGAATTGCGCCCGCCGACATAGCCCGCCTGGCCGTAGAATTCCGCCCGCACCTGATGCGGCAGGTCGATCGGCTGAATCTCGGTGACGACCAGCGCAGCCGGACGCAGGCGGGTCGCGCCCGACTGGTCGGACACGCGCAGCTCGGCCATGGCGCGCAGCGGCAGCGCGGCCAGCGGGCGCAGCGACAGGCCCGCCGCCGCTTCCTTGTCGGCGGGACGATCGAGCGCAGCGGCGAGCCGCAGATAGGCTTGCGGAGCACGCCTGCTGGCGGGCGCGAGGCGATAGCGCAGCACAGCGCCGACCTGGCTCGCGCCATAGGACGCTGGAGCAGCGCCTGCCACAAGCGCGCCGCCAGAGCCTTGCCGCAGAAACAGCCAGCCATCGGCGGACCAGCGGCTCGGGTTGTCCTTCCTGCCCGCGCTCGCAAACGGCGCGGGCGTGAAGGGCACGGGCGCGGCAAGCGCTTGCGGGCTTGCTTCGGTCAGGCCGACAGGCAGCGGCATGCGCGACAGCGCTGCCATCCATGCCAGCTGATGACCGGAGGCAATGTTCACCGGAACGGGCGAAACTGCCGCAGGCTCGGGCGCGGAGTGAGCTCCCGCCGAAGCATAGGGCGCAGGTTTAATCGGCCTGGCCAGGGGTGGGGCCATCGGCGCGCGATAGGCTGGCGCGGATTCCAAGATCCCGGGACTATCGAGCAGCGCCGGTTCCGGGAAAAGTTCGGGCCGCGTACTTGCCTTGCCTAGCGGAGACGCCAGACCGGCAATTTTGCCTGCCTGCATTGCGCCGAACGGGTCCTGATCGCCTGGCGCTTCAAGCCCGAGCACGGTCACCCGCCCGGCCACCCAGAACACCATGATCGCGCCAAGCGCGACCAGCGGTCCGCCGCGCCGTTTGCGCGCCGGGGCGGTCATGCTCTCGCCTCGTGCGGCTGCTCGGCGGGATGGTGGGCGTGCGCGGTCTTGTCCCAGCCAGGCGCTTGGCCGACCAGCGAGCGCGCATAGGCGACCAGGGCGCGCCGCCCCGCCATGATCGCGATGACATTGGCAACCGGAATGCGCAGCACTGCGCGCGCACCCTCAATCAGGCCATATTCGCTCGCGGTGAAGCCAAACCGCCACAGCGCCCGCCATACAAAAGCGACAAAGCTGATCGTCAGCATGGCGCCAAGCAGCGGGGAGATCTCGAGCTTGCCTTGCCACCCTGCGAACCGCGCTAGGCCCAGCACACCCTCGATCACGACCAGCAGATAGGCGCAGGCCAGCACCATGGCAGTGAGCGGCCCGCGCCGGTCGCGCAGCGCCATCCACACGTCCAGCGGACCGCCGAACCAGCCGAGCCGGTCCCAGCTCTGAAAGGCGATGCCGTGCAGCCAGCGCGCCTTCTGGCGGACCGCTTGCTCGAGCTTGCCGGGAAAATAGGCGCGCGTCGCCACCAGCTCGCCAAGGTGATCGCGCACCCGCAGGAACCGGCTCCTGGCACCGCTGCGCGAGACCAACAGGCCAAGCTCGTAGTCTTCGGTCAGCGATTCAGCAGCGAAGGGGGCTCCCGAGGCTGTGCCGCTGCGCTGCCGGGCGAGGGCCGCCAGCAGGTCGCGATCGAAACCGCAACCGACCCCGGCAGCCGGAATCGCTGCGCCGATCGCATTGCGCACGACCATCGACTTGGCATGAGCCTCGGCGAATTCGTCGCCGTAGTGGCCCGCGATCCAGCGCGATCCGGCTTGCGGTTCGGGGCGGACCGGCAATTGCACGAACCCGGCCTCGTCGAGCTGCCGGTCGATCAGCGAGAGCGCGGCCGGGTGGACCATATCCTCCGCATCGTGCAGGACGATGCTGCGATAGCGATGGCCGGTGCGCTCCTCGTCGCGGCACAGCGCCGCATAGAGCCGGTTGAGGCAATCGGCCTTGGTGGTCGGACCTGGCCGGTCATTGACGATAATCCGCACGCGCGGGTCGCCCGCCGCACCTTTCATTGCGGCAGCAAGCGTCGCCGGATCGTTGGCATAGCAACCGACATAGAGCCGCATGCCCGCTTGCGGCCATGCCTTGAGGGTGTGTGCGACCATCGCGCCGATGACGTCGGCTTCCTGCCATGCGGCAACGAGAACTGCCGCGCGCCCGCGCAGCGCAGCCGCCTCACCTTCGCGAGCCACCCGGCCCTCGCGCAGACGACCAGTGAACCGCAGCCACAGGTAGCTGACATCGATCGCTGCTTCGTCAATCGCGCCGACAATGAACCAGAAAGCGGCGAACAACAGCAATTCGTGCTCGATAGCGAGCAGCGCAGGCAGAATTTGCCCGGTCACGAAATGCTCCAGGCCGCTCACTGCCCTTTGTCATGCCCCGTGGTTTTCCGCTTTG
>JBIPOX010000060.1:0-6633 GCA_044378785.1 Novosphingobium sp. | reverse complement strand
ATAGGCGACCTCGCGCCAGCTGGCGTAGGGCGAGACCTTGGCCGGATTGATCAGCACGTCGGCACCCATCTGCCGCGCAATCTCCAGCCGAGAATCGCTGAAATCGGCCACCACGATCGGCCCGATACCGCGCCGTTTGAGCGCGGCGACGACCGACAGCCCGATCGCGCCCGCACCGATCACCAGCGGGATGTCCTTGGGCGTCATCGCCGCCTTCTTCACATAGAACCAGCCGACCGCCATCGCATCGGAGGTAGCAACCAGCTCGGAGGGCAGGTCGGTTTTGACCACTTGCGTCACTGCCTCGGACATCAGGAAGTATTCGCCCATCCCGCCCAGCGCATCGGGCGAGTAGCCAGTGATGCGCACCGCATCGGGATTGATCAGCACCGGGGTCGAGCTCACCCGCGTGCCGGGCTGCCACTTGCGCTCGGTCCCCGGGCCATAGTCGACGATCTCGGCGCAGAATTCATGGCCCATGACCATGTCGGCATTCTCGTCGTAGTTCCACAGGCCCTGCCCCTGTTCCATCACCTGTTCGGGGTGAGCCATGAAATGCAGGTCGGAAGCGCAGATGCCGCATGCCAGCGACCTGACCAGCATCTGACCCGGCCCCGGCTCGGGGATCGGGATGTCCTTGACCGTGACCTGCTTGTTCCTGAGAACCGCCGCGCGCATCATTGTTCCTGCTCCTTCAGGCTGCGCCGAGCGCAGCGTAGCTGGGGTCGCTGCGATCGCGCGCGCCTTCGGTTGCATAGGCGGCCATGGCGATCTGACGGAACTCGTCCATGACATGCAGGTAGCGCCGGTCGGCAATGCGCCATTGCCCGTCGCGCTTTTCCCAGCGGTCGATATAGCGGCCAAGGCTCTTGATCTGCATGATCGCGTCGCCCTCGCCCTTGATGCGGCCGTGCATGGTCACATAGGTCTCGCTGCCTGCGGTGTCGCCATCGATGCGGATCGAGATGTTGCTGATCGCGTGGTTCTGGCTGAGCATTGCCGAGTGACTTTCGTGCACGAAATCGATGAAGCCATAACCGGTGCCATCGAACATGGTGCCATAGTTGGCCAATGCTTGGGGATGGAACACCGACCGGCCGAGATCGTCGTCGATCCGGTCCATCGCCCGGCAATAGTCGTTGAGGCGCTCGGTAATGGCCTGTTTGGCCAGCAGCTCGGCAAGGGCGGCTTCGCTCATGTGTTTCTCCTCGGGTTATGCCATGCCTAGCGCGGACGCTGCCGTCAGCCCTTCGGGCAAGGGCTGACGCGAATAGACGAAGACCCGGTGCGCGAAGCGCCAGTGCCCGTCCTGTTTACGGATGACATCGTGGTAACGCCCGACCGCGACAATCGCGCTTTGCTCGCCGGGAAGGCCGACCTGCAAGGCGATGGCATCGGCCCAGGCGCGCAACTCCACGACCTCGCCCTCGCCCTCGCCCTCGCCCTCGCCCTCGCCCTCGCTTTCCCCCGCGCCGACGCTCTCCAACACTGGATTGAATGTCAGGTGGCGCACCATGCCCGGCTCGGGCGGCTCGATCTGCTCGAAACCGGTGACAATCTCCGCGCGTCCTGCAAAGCGCAGCGGCGGCGCTTCCCAGACCCCGTCATCGCAGAACAGCGCGCCAAGTTCTGCAAAGCGCCGGTCGTCGACTAGCTGGCCGTAACGGGCGTGCAATTGCTGGACGGCGAGCATCGTTGCAACACTGGTCATGTTCAGACACCTCTCACGCTTGTGCTAACCTGCGTGCAGGGTCGAGTCCATGACCCGCTACGAGCAAGGGAAGCGCGTCAGCTCGCTAGCCGCCAGGCCAGCTCCTGCCCGGCATGAAACGGCACCAACTGGGCTCCGTTGGCGTCGATCTCTTCGGGCACAACCACAGCCCGGCGATGCAGCGTGACAGTCTCTTGGTTGAGCGGCAGGCCGTAAAAGCGAGGCCCGTGCTCGCTGGCAAAACCCTCGAAGCGCGCGAGCGCGCCTTCCTCCTCGAACACCGCGAGATAGCTTTCGAGCGCGTAGGGCGCGTTGAAAATGCCAGCGCAGCCGCAGGCGGCCTCCTTGGTCTCGCGGCTGTGCGGCGCGCTATCGGTTCCAAGGAAATACTTGGCGGAGCCCGATGTCGCTGCCTTGCGCAATGCGAGCCGATGTATTTCGCGCTTGGCGACGGGCAGGCAATACATGTGCGGCTGGATCCCGCCGACCAGCATGGCGTTACGATTGATATGGAGGTGCTGCGGGGTAATGGTCGCAGCGACATTGCTTCCTGCCGCATCGACAAAATCGACTGCCTGGGCCGTGGTGATATGCTCGAATACGACCTTAAGACCCGGCATTTCGCGCACCAGCGGCTCCAGCGCGCGCTCGATGTACACGGCTTCGCGATCGAACACGTCAACCTCGTGGTCGGTGACCTCGCCGTGGACACAGAGCGGCAGCCCGATTTTCTCCATACGCTCCAGCACCTTGCGGATCGCGGCAATGTCAGAAACGCCGTGCGCCGAATTGGTCGTGGCATGCGCGGGATAGAGCTTGGCGGCAGTAAACACGCCCTCGGCCGCGCCGCGCTCGATCTCGTCGGGATCGCTGGCATCGGTGAGGTAGCAGGTCATCAACGGAGTGAAGGCAAGCCCTTCGGGCACTGCGGCAAGAATGCGGTCGCGATAGGCGGCCGCCTGGGCCGCGCTGACCACCGGCGGCGAGAGGTTGGGCATGACGATCGCGCGGGCAAACTGCCGCGCCGTATAGGGCACAACCCCGCGCAGCATGTCGCCATCCCGCAAATGCAAGTGCCAGTCGTCGGGTTTGCGGATGGTGAGCGTGTCAGGGCCGGTCATGGAGCCATCCTATACGCCGCGAGCGCCAGCGCGCCAGCGGGAAAGGCAGCGATCCTCTCCGATTCCGGCGATCTAGCGAAACCGGCCCGAAAACGCGACCTCGCTGATCGGCTTGCGGCCGCTTGGCACTTCGCGCGCCCGCAAGGCTTCGGGCAGGTTCTCCCGGGCAGCCTTGCGACCGATCACAAAGGCCGCCTCGAGCCGATGATCGGGCGGGACACCCAGCGCCTCGCGCGCCTCGTCGAACTTCACCCCGGTCATCGCATGGGTGTGATAGCCCATCGCCGTCGCCTGCAAGGCGGCCAGCGCCCAGGCCGCTCCGGCATCGAAACTGTGCGAATGATTGGGCGATGCCGACCCGTCGGGCTTGCGATGCAGCGTGTCCGACACGACCAGAACGATCGCCGAGGCCTCCTTTGCCCAGGCCTGGTTGAATTCCATCAGCAGGGCGAGAAACTGCTGCCAATGCGCATCGCCGCGCCGCGCATGGAGGAAACGCCAGGGCTGCAGATTGAAAGCCGATGGTGCCCAGCCGGCCGCCTCGAAAATCGCATCGAGATCGCTCTGCGGCATCTCGCTGCCGTCAAACGAGCGCGGCGACCATCTCTGGACAAAGAGATCGACTACCTGGGGATTGGCATTGCTGCGTTCGATCATGCGATTGCTTTCGGACCTGGTTGATTCGTCGCGCGATATAGGCCGCATCGGGCGACATGGCACGCTTGTCCCGCCAGAGCCCGCGCCAATGCTTCCCGGTGGTTGCAATGCCGCCCGCCGCGCCTACGTTCCGGTGATGGCAGCCACCCGCCTCACTTCACGCGCGATCGTGCGCCTGTCGCCTCGCGAGCCGGGCGAGGATGTTTTCGATTTCCTGCAGGGCCTCCTCACCAACGACGTCAAGGGCCCACTGCCAGCCTGGACGGCGCTGCTCACCCCGCAAGGCAAGGTGCTGTTCGATTTCCTGGTCTGGCTTGCGGGCGATGACGCGTTGCTCGACTGCGAGGCCGAGGCCGCCGATGCGCTGGCACGTCGGCTGTCGATCTATCGTCTGCGCCGTCCGATCGAGATTGCCCGCGATGACGGTGTCGCGGTGCACTGGCGAGCGCAACTGGGCGAAGGCGTGGCTCCCGATCCCCGCCTGCCGGCGCTGGGCGAGCGCTGGCTCGCCTCAGCCACGGACGACGACGAAAGTGCCGACGAGGCCTGGCAGGCGCATCGGCTGGCGCTCGGCGTGGCCGAAGGCCGCGCCGAACTGGGCAGCGACGCAACGCTGTGGCTCGAATGCAATGCTGCCGAGCTCAACGGGGTCAGTTTCAGCAAGGGCTGTTACGTGGGACAGGAAAACACCGCGCGGATGAACTGGCGGCAGAAGGTCAATCGCCGCCTTGTGGTTGTGCCGCTCGCCGCATCAAAGCCGGAGCGCCAGCGCGCCGCCTATCCGCAACTTGCCCTGGCGGTGGATCACCTGCGCATCGAGGACATTGCTGCGGACTGGCGGCCCGCCTGGCTGGACTAGAACGTCACGCCGCCATGCGCGGCTTGGGCTCGTCGCAATCGAAGTCCGGATCGCCACCGCACGGATCGAGCCGGATTTCGAACCTGCGGGTGGGAACTTCCTCGCCCCGAGCGAGGCTGAAGCGGCGAGCGGTCCCGCGCATAGGCTGGAATCCCGCCTTCTCCAGCACCCGACCCGAGGCCGGATTGTCGAGGAAGTGGCTGGCGACGATACGCCGATGACCAAGCGTTCGGGCGACCGACAGCACCGCACGGGTCGCCTCGGTTGCATAGCCTTTGCCCCATTGCTCGCGCGCGATCCAATAGCCCAGTTCGGCCTCCTCGCCGTCGCAGCCGAGACCGGCGCAGCCGATCAGCCTTGCGCCATGCGCGCCGGGAAGCGTCACGAAGAAATTGGGTACGCGCGGTTCCATATCCTGCTGGATCGCGGCGAACTCGCGCGCATCTTCGGGCCGATAGGGCCAGGGCGCACGCGCCAGATTGCGCACGATCCCTTCATCGTGGATCAGGCCGAACAGTTCCTCCCAGTCCTCGGGCCAGCCCGGTCTGAGGAACAGCCTTTCGCTGCGAATGAACATCTTTTCTCTCCACCCATTCGCCCCGTGCCGCGCCTCTAGTGCGCGGACATTACAGGGCTGTTACGACGCTGCCGAACGGCTTTCGACCAAGCCATCCGGAGCCGCGACAGAGGGAGAATCAAAAAAGGGAGACGGGCCGGGCCCCTCTCCCTCAAGCTTTCCGGTCATCAGACCGGAAGGGGCCACCCACTTGGATGGCCCTTTTATCGACCATCCGGTTATTCGGCTGCTTGCGCCATCGCATCTACCGACACATATTTGCGGCCAAGTTTGCCGGTGTGGAAGCGCACGCGCCCTTCACCAAGCGCAAACAGCGTATGATCCTTGCCGATCCCGACATTCACGCCTGGGTAGACTCGCGTGCCACGCTGGCGAATGATAATGTTGCCGCCGATGACATTTTCGCCACCGAACTTCTTGACGCCCAGGCGCTTGCTCTGCGAATCGCGACCGTTGCGCGACGAGCCGCCTGCTTTCTTGTGTGCCATCTCGAACTACTCCGGACTTATTCGGCGCTGTCGCCAGCGGGCGCTTCGGCCTTTTCGGCGGCGGCTTTCTTGGGCGCAGCCTTCTTGGTTTCACCCACCGACAGGATTCGCAGCAGTGTCATCTGCTGACGATGGCCCTGCTTGCGGCGATAGTTGTGGCGGCGACGCTTCTTGAAAACGATCACCTTCTCCGACTTGGCCTGCGCGATGATTTCGGCCGAGACCGAAACCTTGGAGGCATCGGCAATCGCGCCGTCCTCACTCGCGAGCAGGACATCGCCCAGCGTGATCGTATCGCCGGCTTCGCCAGCCAGCTTCTCGACCGCGATCTTGTCCCCGGCGGCAACCCGGTATTGCTTGCCGCCCGTGCGCACAACTGCGAACATGGTACCCTTACCTGCAAAAATGTCATTCAACCTGCCCGCCTTGCCGCCTGCCGATCCGATCGGCGCCCGCCGGGCAAATCTCCGACCAGCCCGCATTGTGCGGGTCGCCGGAAAGAACGGTGCCGTTAGTCGAAGGGTCCGGCGCTGTCAACATGCGAAGCGGAGCAAGGAAGCCTCTCGCCTTGCCGGGCAAGCGTGCTAAGGCCGATCGATGCTGCGCCTCCTGTTGACCCTTGCCGCGCTGTCCCTGCCGATGCTGCTCGGCGCATGTGCGAGCAACCCGGCACGCGACGACTATCCTTCGCTGGCGATCCGCGATGCCGAGCGGGTGACTGGCACTGCGCAGCCAGTCCCGGCAGATGGCAAACCGGACCTTGCACCGGTCAGCGCCTCGCTGGATTCCCGGATCGCGCAAGCTCTCGCCAGAGCGAGCAAGGCCCATAGCGCTTTCCTGGCGGCAAGCCCGGGAGCATCGCAACTGATCGCCACCGCGCGCGGCGCGCGTTCGCCTGCCGATACCTGGATCGCGGCACAGGTCGCGCTTGCCGACCTGCAATCGCTGCGCAGCGACGCGGTGATCGCGCAGGCCGATCTCGACCTGCTCTATGCTGACGAACGCGCGGCTGACCCGGCCCGGATCACGCCTGCGGCGCATGCCCTTTCCGAAGCACGGGAGGCAATCGATACCATGGTCGCGGAACAGAACCGCACCATCGCCGGGCTTGCAGCGCAACTAGGCAGGTAATCCGCAGCCCGGAAACGTCAGAAGCCTCCCCTGTGAGCATAGGGGAGGCTTCAACATGGCGCCGACCGGCAGAGAGAGAGACGGTCCTA
>JBIPOX010000064.1:0-6403 GCA_044378785.1 Novosphingobium sp. | reverse complement strand
CCGCCGCATCTGCGCGTCCGACAACCAAATCAAATCGCTCATGGCAGCACCTCCTGACGCCGCCATTGAATCAGCTACCCCGCAACTGCGCAAGCAATTTAATAGGTCCTGACCCTAGGTCAGCGCTATGATCACGGCGCAGGCAACGCCCCACGCAAGAATGAGAACCGGAAGGATGAGCACCTGGACGCTCGCCTGCGAAGCAGAGAGCCGCCCAGTCAGCGTGTCGATGCCGCGATGGCGGAATTGGTCGAACGTCAACGCCCGGGCATCGGCATCGGGCTTCATCCGCGTCCAGATCACCGGAATGGCAAATGCCGCGACAATGAAGAAGGCGAATATCACCATCGGCAGCACGAGGCCGGGGTTCATCAGCGTCACGGCCATTACGCCAATGAAGCCAAGATAGCCCGCAACCGTTGCCACGTAGAGGCCGGTAGGCAGGCCGAAGGTACGATCCACCTTGGTGCGCGCAGGCGCATCTGTGATCGTCGCGATCCGGGCGAGGTCTTGCTGGGAAATCCGTTCAGCCATTTGCGTGGGCTCCTTTCGTCCCCCGTCAAATGGCTCAGGCGAAGCGCGCGAGCGTTGATCTGGATCAATCGAAGTGAACTTATTTCAGGCCGGGAAGAAACGTTGCGCCTGCTCATACCAAAGAGCGATGAGCTTGACTCATCGGACTTTGGTTAAGCCCGTGCGGCGCTTGAGCATTTCCAGCGCGTGATGCGTCAGCATCTCAGCGCGCTGGTATCAGATGCTCCATCGCGCCAGATCGGCATGGTCCTGTTCGCGCGGTTCGATCCAGTGCCAGCCGTCGGCGCGCTTCTCGCGCTTCCAGAACCAAGAATCGCTCTTGAGATGATCCATCGCGAAATCGACTGCGCCGATCGCGTCCCGCCGATGGCGCGCCGCTGCCGAGACCAGCACGATCGGCTCTCCCACCCGCATCACCCCGCTGCGGTGAACCATCAGGATGCCGAGCAAATCAAACCGGGCGAGCGCGGCATCGGCAAGCGCTTCCATGCCTGGCAGGGTCAGCGGCGCGTAGTGCCTGAGTTCGAGCGCCTCGACGGCGTCGCCCGCACGCACTTCGCCGACAAAACTGCAAATGCCGCCCAGCCCGGGATGGGCCTTGCTGAACGGGCCGACCAGGCTGCCCGGATCGAACGGCTGGGTCAGGAGCCGGACGTCCTTCACTGGATCACCCCCCGCTTACCGGCGGCAGAAACGCCACCTCGTCGCCATCGCGCAGAGTGAACATGGCGCGGTCGGCAACCAGATTGCCGTTTACCGCGATCCGCACTTTGGCGCCGCCAAGCTCTGCCGACAGATCGGGTTCAAGCCCTGCAAGTAGCGCCGCGATCGACGGGACCGCAGCGATCTCGCGTTCGCCAACCCCGGCAACATCGGCAAGGCGGCCCAGAAAAACCAGTTTCAGGGCCATTCGAGATCAGCCGCCAGTCATCGACATGTGCCGGGCCAGCGCCGGTGCCTGTCCGCGCGCATCGATCGCGAAATTGTGGCGCGCTGGCTTTATCTTCATCGCCATGTCGAGCCCTTCGTTCAATGCCGCCACCGGATCGGGCGAACGCATCGCCGCGCGCAGATCGACCTGCTCGTTGCCGCCAAGGCAGGCATAGAGCTGGCCAGTCGCGGTCACCCGGATGCGGTTGCAGCCCTCGCAGAAATTGTTGGTCAGCGGTGTGATCAGCCCGAGCCGCCCCCCGGTTTCAGCAATATTGAAATAGCGCGCCGGACCGCCGGTGCGGTGATCGCTCAGCGTCATCGTCCAGCGTTGCTCGAGCGAATCGCGAACCGCGGCAAGCGGCAGGTAATGATCGAAGCGGTCCTCCTCGACCTCGCCGAGCGGCATGACCTCGATCAGGGTCGAATCGAAGCCCTGGCCATGCGCCCAGGCGATCAGCGCGGGGATCTCGTCCTCGTTGATGCCCTTGAGCGCGACGGTGTTGATCTTGACCGCCAGGCCCGCCGCCTTGGCTGCGGCCAGGCCCTCAAGCACCTGCGGCAGCGACTCGCGGATGCCCGCCGCAGCCAAGCCCTCGGCAAATTCTGCCAGCCGGGTGCCATTGGTAGTCATGGTCAGCTCTTCGAGCCCGTTTCCAAGCTTGCGCCCCAGCGCCTGGACCAGTTCCATCATGTCGCGCCGGACCAGCGGCTCGCCGCCAGTCAGCCGGATCTTGGTGATCCCGCGCGCGATGAAGCCGAGCGCCATGTCATGCAGTTCCTCGAGGCTCAGCACTTCCTTTCGCGGCAGGAAGGTCATCCGCTCGGGCATGCAGTAAGCGCAGCGCAGGTCGCAGCGGTCAGTTACCGACAGGCGAAGGTAGGAAATCCGGCGGGCGAATTGGTCGACAAGAGGATCTGGCTGGGTCATACTATTGCAGATAGTAGCGCATCCACGCCATTGCCATCAAGGCGGAGCAATTGTCCGGTCAGACCGGGGGCCTGATCGAGATAGGCAAGCGCTGCAGCAATGGCGTTCTCATCATCGCTTTCCAGGGCATTGACCCGGCTCGGCGCATGATCGCGCGCCAATTGTTGCAATGCGGCCAGCCGCCAGCCGCGATGCTCGGGCGAGGCAGGCGCGAACACCAGGGTAAGGTCACTGTCCGACGCAGCCAGAGCTGCGTGCGCCTTGGCCAGAACTTCGCCATGGAACGCGGCCGCTGCATCGAGCGGCCCATCGGGAAGCGCGCCAACGCGGAGCGCGGCCATCAGCGCCGCTCCCGGTGCAGGGTGATACCGATCTTCTCGTTGTGCTCGGCAATCGCCAGCTTGACGATCTTGACGGTCACGGCCTCGACCCGCCGGTCCTGAACAAACAGAGTTTCGCAGATGTGGTCGGCCACTGCCTCGATCATCCTGAAATGCACGCCCACAGGCAAAGCCCCGGTCGCAGCGAACTTCAGGTCCATGTAATTCTTGCTCGCCGAAAGCGGCGAATCTGGCGCGAAGTGTTCGGCCACGGTCAGCTTGACCGAAACCGAAATCCGCAGGGGTTGCGGCTTGCCGGTCTCTTCCGAGAAGATCCCGGTCAGCACGTCGGTTTCGAAATCGGCGACTTCAAGGATCAGGCTGTCGGCCAAGGCACGCTTTCGGGCTGCATCGCAATCGCCGGGCGATGGCATCAAGCGCTGCGCGTGTCCAGCCTCGGCAGACTCAACAGCGGCTGCCCCATCGCCAGGCGCGCGCCTTCGGCAAGACCGGGGACTGGCTCAAGCTCCGGCGGCGCGAGCACCACGATTGTCGAGCCATGCTCGAACCAGCCCATTTCCTCGCCCTTGGCGAAGCGCGCGTCGCAGGTCTCGACGCGCTCGCCGCCGCCGCGCACGTCCCTGTCGGCGTCGAACCAGGGCAAGCGGATACTGGCGACCAGCACCGCGGCGACAGGCACCAGCATCAGCCGTTGCCCGCTCGCCTCGAGCCGCACCACAATCGGCGCGCGCTCGTTCTTGCAGAACAGCTTTTCGATGCGCCGGAGCGCCGGCGGATTGACGTTCCAGTTGTCGCCGGAAATGTAGCGCAAGCGCTCAACCACCAGATCGTGCGGCGCGTGAAAGCGATGATACATCCCCGCGGTCAGCCGCAGGGTGTAGTAGCTGCCGCCTTCGAACGCCGCTGCATCGGCACTGCATCCCAGCAGCTCCGCCACTGCATAGGGTGCGCCCTTGATCTGAAAGACCTGCCCGTTTGCGATACGGCCATGCGCGCCCAGGATCGCATCGCACGGGCTGCACACCATCGCCGGATCGGCAGCGATTGTCCGGGCACCGGGCCGAAGCGGCCGAATGAACGCGGCATGGAGGCTGGCGAAGCGGGTTTCTGCCGCATCTGTCAGATCAACGTCACAAAACCAGCGCCATAGGGCAATCGAAGCGTCGCGAATGACCGGCTGCTCAACCTTGCTGAACCAGCCCATGAACCGGGTAAGCGCCAGGCGCGGGATCCGGTTGGTCAGCAGGAAGTTGAGGCCATCCAGCCCGGCGAGGCGCGAGAATGCGGATTTCGGGCTCATCGGATCGCTCCCGGTCGCGCGATCCCGGCCCAGGCGGGAGCATCAGGGTGAAGCGCAAATCGTTCGTTGCGGGATTGCTGGGTGCGGCGGGCGCAGTGCTTACGGCCAGGGCCGTGCGCCAGCGACTGCGCCTCTCGCGCGCCAAGCATCGCTCGCTCGCTGGCCATGCCCGGATGGCCAAGCGCGCCGCTTCGCTGATGCCGGCCTACACCCTTGACGGCGACGCCTTCTTCGCCGCTGACAGCGCGCCAGAGGCCGTGGCGCAGCAGCGCGAGGCCGCCTTCGAGCGGCTTGCCGCGCTCTACCGGCAACGCTTCGCCAAGAGCGCCGCCGAGAGCGCGCGGATGCGCGACGCGATCCCGGATATCGATTTCACTGGCCGCTACCGGGTGCCGTTCCAGTTCAGCGCCGGGGTCCGCGAGGCCCTGTCCTCGGGCAATTTCTACAAGGCCTCGAACGGGGTCATGCTGACCGACCTTGACGACAATCAGTTGCACGACCTGACCGGCTCCTACGGCGTCAATCTGCTGGGCATCGACACCTACCGCGCGCTGATCGACGAGGGCGCGCAAAGCGCGCGCGAACTTGGTCCGTCGCTGGCGGGCCTGCACCCGCTTGTCGCCGACAATGTCGAACGGCTGAAAGCAATTTCGGGCCTCGATGCCGTCTCGTTCCACATGAGCGGAACCGAGGCAGTGATGCAGGCAGTGCGGCTCGCCCGCTATCACACTGGCAAGGCCAAGCTGGTGCGCTTTGCCGGCGCCTATCATGGCTGGTGGGGTGACGTGCAGCCCGGCGTCGGCAATCCCGTCCCGGCCGACAACACCTATACCCTGGCCGACATGAGCGAGCGGGCGCTCGGCGTGATCGCCAGCCGCCGCGACATCGCCTGCGTTCTGGTCAACCCGCTCCAGGCCTTGCACCCCAACGCCAACGCGCCGGGCGATTCGACGCTGGTCGCCGGGCGCAAGCCAGGCCGCATCGCCAATGCCGCCTATGGCGACTGGCTCCGGCGGCTCGCCGAAACCTGCCACAAGGCGGGCGTGGTGCTGATCATGGACGAGGTGTTCACGGGCTTTCGCCTTGCCCCGCGCGGTGCCTGCGAATACTTCGGCGGCATCGAGCCCGACATGATCACCTATGGCAAGACGCTGGGCGGCGGCCTGCCGGTGGGGGTGCTGTGCGGCCGCGCCGGGCTGATGCGCCGCTACAAGCCCGACCGGCCCGCCGACATCTGCTTTGCGCGCGGCACGTTCAATTCGCACCCCTATGTGATGGGAGCGATGGACGCCTTCTTGCGGCATATGGAACGGCCCGAGGCAGCCGCACTGTATGACGGCATGGATGCGACCTGGAACGCACGCGCCGATGCGCTCAGCGCACGCCTCGCTGCGCTTGGCGCCCCGGCGCGCGTGGCCAATCTTGGCACGATCTGGACAGTGTGGTTCGACCGTCCCTCGCGCTATCACTGGATGTACCAGTTCTATCTGCGCGCACATGGCCTTGCCCTTAGCTGGGTCGGCACCGGCCGCCTGATCTTCAGCCTCGCCTATGGCGAGAGCGAGTTCGAGGCGGTTGCCGATCGCATGCTTGCCGCCGCGCAGCAGATGCTCGACGATGGCTGGTGGTGGCAAGATGACAGCGCCAGCGCGCAGCCGATCGGGCGCGCTCTGGTGCGCGAGGTGCTGGCTCACCGCTTCGGCTGAGCCGCTCCCCGCCGCACCCGATCAGCCGATCCGACGAGCTGCGACTACACCGCGCACCAGTTGGCCGGGCGCCCGGCAATAGAGCCGGAAATCGTTGAACGGATCGGTCAGGATCTTCGCGCCCCACACCAGGCCGGTCTCGACATCGCGGATGACGAACAGCTGCAGCACCCGGAACACGAGACCGCCGACGCCCAGCGCAAGCCAGATCAGGCCGAGGTTGTTGAAAAATCCGGTCGCGCTGGTGTGCGGATTGGCAAACACGCCAAGGAAGCTGGGATCGACATAGAGCAGGAACGGGGTCGCCGCCCACAGCCCCATCAGCACGACCTTGCGCATCAGGTTGTAGCCGACCTTGATCTCTTCCTTGTGCTCGTGCGTGCAGTCGTTGACATGGTCGTAGCCCTTGGGCTCGAAGAAGAAGTGGCCTGCCTGGCGGCTGGTCATGGCCACACCCCACGCCAGCAGGGCAGCGACTGCCGGCTCGCTCCAGACGATGAGGTAGGCGACAATGAATGTCGTGGCGCTGACGAAGTGCAGGCTCTGGTTGATCAGGCTGTGATGATAATAGCGGTGATCGTCCCAGCGCTGTTCACGCAGCTGCTCGCTAAATCGGGTCATGAGGGGTTCCTTGATCTCTCTGGCTTGAGGTTTCAGGTCG
>JBIPOX010000211.1:0-3833 GCA_044378785.1 Novosphingobium sp. | reverse complement strand
CGTGCTCGCGGTCGGCATAGGCGTATGGTTCGAATGGAGCGCCCTCGTCCTGCTGATGTATCCGCCGGGCGGCAAGCGGACCATATGGCGATATGGCGGCGCGGTCTATTGCGGCATTGCCTGCGCGACCCTGCTGGCGTTGAGAGACCTGCCGCTTGGCATGTTTTGGGTGCTGTTGGTTGTCGGCGCGGTGATCGGCACCGACATCGGAGCCTATGTGTTTGGGCGCACAATCGGCGGACCGAAGATTGCGCCAAGAATCAGTCCGAGCAAGACCTGGGCGGGATTGGCCGGGGGCATGATCGGCTCGGCGCTCGTTATTGGCCTGCTGGTTACGCGGATGACCGATCCGGCATTGGCCAGCCTGTTTGCCGAAAAACCGGGATCGCCGCATGACACTTATCAGGTTGTCCTGATGCCGATGGGCGGTCCGATTGGGCTGGCGCTCGCGGGCGCTGTCATCGCCGTTTTTGCGCAGGTGGGTGACTTTTTCCAAAGCTGGATGAAGCGCAAGGCCGGGGTCAAGGATTCGGGAAATCTGCTTCCCGGTCACGGCGGGCTGTTCGACAGGGTGGATGGTCTGCTATTGGTGCTGGTGGTGTTAGGAAATCTGATCCTTCTCGACCGGGTATTCGCCTGGTGAGCGTGCGCTCGATCTCGATCTTTGGCGCGACCGGCTCGGTTGGCGCCTCGACGCTCGACCTGATCGGGCGTGAGCCAGAGCAATGGCGGGTCGTGGCACTCACTGCCAATGGCAACCATGCCGAACTGGCCAAGCTGGCGCTTCGCTTCCGGCCCGAAATTGCCGTGCTCGCCGACGAGGCCGGACTTCCCGCCCTGCGCAAGGCGCTGGCCGGAAGCGGGATCGAGACTGCCGGAGGTGAGGCTGCGCTTATCGAGGCTGCCGCGCGTCCGGTTGACCTCACCCTTGCCGCGATCGTCGGCTGCGCTGGCCTTGCCCCGACCATGGCGGCAATCGAACAGGGCGGCACGGTGGCGCTTGCCAACAAGGAGGCGCTGGTCTCGGCAGGCGAGGTGATGACCGATGCGGTTGCCCGGCACGGGGCGACGCTGCTCCCCGTCGATTCCGAACACAACGCCATCTTCCAGTGCTTGGCTGGAAATAACTTGTCGCAGGTCAGCAAGATCACCCTGACCGCTAGCGGCGGGCCGTTCCGCGAATGGAGCCTGGCGCAACTCGAGGCAGCCACGCCCGCGCAAGCCGTGAAGCATCCCAATTGGGACATGGGCGCGAAGATCAGCGTCGATTCGGCGACAATGATGAACAAGGGCCTCGAGCTGATCGAGGCCTTTCACCTGTTCCCGGTGGGCCTCGACCGGCTTGCGATCATCGTCCATCCGCAATCGGTGGTGCATTCGATGGTCGAATATCGCGACGGCTCCACCCTGGCCCAGCTTGGCCCGTCGGACATGCGCGTGCCGATCGCCTCGTGCCTGGCCTGGCCGCGCCGGATGGATACGCCGTGCGAGCCACTTGACCTGGCGCGACTTGGCGCGCTGACTTTCGCCATGCCCGACGAGGAGCGCTTCCCGGCGACCCGAATCGCGCGCCACGCGGCGCAGGCGGGCGGCGCTGCCCCGGCAGTGCTCAATGCAGCAAACGAGGTAGCGGTTGCGGCGTTTCTGGCCGGACGGATTGCTTTCACCAGCATTGCGGCCCATGTCGAGCATGTGCTGTCCCGCTACGCCCCTGCTGCCCCGGCGAGCCTTGCCGATGTGCTGGCCATCGATGGCGAAGCGCGCGAGCGCGCCCGCGCCCTGATGGAGCCAAGCCGCATTGCTTGAATCGCCCTCCCTGCTGACCACGCTGGTCGCTTTCCTGCTCGTGCTTGGGCCGCTCGTCGTCGTCCACGAGCTTGGCCACTATCTGGTCGGCCGCCTGTTCGGCGTGAAGGTCGACGCATTCGCGGTCGGTTTCGGCAAGGAGCTGGCAGGCTGGACCGACTTGCGCGGCACCCGCTGGAAACTGTGCGCCTTGCCGCTGGGGGGCTATGTCCAGTTTGCCGGAGACATGAACCCGGCAAGCGCGCCCGGGCCGGTCGACCCCTCGCTGACCGAGGCGGAACGGGCCGAACTGTTCCAGTTCAAGCCGCTGTGGCAGCGGTCGCTGATCGTTCTGGCAGGGCCGCTCACCAATCTTGTCTTCGCGGTTGCGGTGTTCGCCGCTTTCAATCTCACCTATGGCCGGATGGTCGCCTCGACCGAGATCGCGAGCTTTGCACAAAGCTCGCCTGCGCAGGCAGCAGGGCTTGAGCTGGGCGACCGGATCGTGGCCATTGACAGGACCAGGGTCGAGGCGTTCACCGACATCCCGCCGCTGGTTGTCCCGTTTCCCAACCGCACGGTCGATATCGCGGTCGAGCGCGACGGCCGCGAACTCGTCGTCCCGGTGCGGATCGCCGAGATCGTCGACAAGGACCGCTTCGGCAACGAAGCGCGGATCGGCAGGCTGGGCGTGGGCGCGGGCAAGATCGATGTGGTCGAGGTCGGACCGATCGAAGCGGTCGCGCTCGGGTTCGAGCAGTCCTTTGGCATCATGAAGGTGATGGTAATCGGCATTGGCCAGATTTTCTCGGGCGAGCGCTCGGTCAAGGAACTGGGCGGCCCGGTCAAGATCGCCAAGTATTCGGGCGAACAATTCAGCCTGGGCTGGTCTGCCTTCGTCGGCTTTGTCGCGCTGATCTCGATTAACTTGGCATTCATCAACCTCCTGCCAATTCCCGCGCTTGATGGTGGACATCTGGCCTTTTATGCCGCCGAGGCGGTCCGGCGTAAGCCGTTGGGGCCGCGCAGCCAGGAATGGGCGATCCGCACCGGCGTCGCGCTCGTCCTCGCGCTCATGGTCTTTGTCACGATCAACGATATTCTTACCCTGCCGATCTTCGGTGGATGACGTCAATTCGGGGGAAAGCGGTGCGATCCGTGCCGGCTGCGACACGTTTCACCGGATTGTCTGCTTGATTGACCATGCCCCATCGGGCAGAGGGCGGCGGTTGCATTATGCGAGCTGACGGCGGTTTCGCTCCGCCCGCCGCGCCCTGACAGGATTTGGCACCAGATATGATGGTACGGGATATGGTTTCCAGCATCGACGCACGCCGCGCATCCGGGCTGGCGGCGCTGCTGCTTGGTTCGAGCGCGCTCGCAGGGCTGCCCTCAGCCGCCCTGGCGCAGGACGCCGCAGCGGCAAGCCCGGCTCCGGTTGCTGCCGCTGAAACCA
Organism: Novosphingobium sp.; assembly: GCA_044378785.1. GTDB lineage: Bacteria > Pseudomonadota > Alphaproteobacteria > Sphingomonadales > Sphingomonadaceae > Novosphingobium. The sequence continues at coordinate 592 of JBIPOX010000211.1, read as the reverse complement.
TTCGCGGCCTGCGGGTGGTCGGCAACCAGCGGCTGGAGGGACAGACGGTCCTGTCCTATATCAAGCTGCGCATCGGCCAGCCCTATTCGGCCGCCGCCGCCGACGAGGCGCTCAAGGACCTTTACGCGACCGAACTGCTCGCCAGCGCCCAGATCCGCAACGAGGACGGCATTGTCGTCATCGAGGTGCAGGAAAACCCGGTCGTCAACCGCATCATCCTTGAAGGAAACCGCCGCCTGAAGGACGACAAGATCCTGCCCGAGATCAAGGTCGCGCCGCGCCAGATCTTCACGCGTTCAAAAGTGCGCGCCGACGTCGCCCGCATTATCGAGCTCTACAAGCGTCAGGGCCGTTATGCCGCGACGGTCGAGCCCAAGATGGTCATGCTCGAGCAGAACCGGGTCGATATCGTCTTCGAGATTTCCGAAGGCGACAAATCGAAGGTCCGCCAGATCAACATCATCGGCAACAATACCTTTTCGGACAACAAGCTGCGCGGCGAGATGGTCACCAAGCAGACCGGCCTCACCAAAATCTTCAGCTCCAGCACCAGCTACGATCCGGACCGGATGGCCTTCGACCAGCAGAAGCT
>JBIPOX010000210.1:0-3843 GCA_044378785.1 Novosphingobium sp. | reverse complement strand
CCGTGCCTGATTTCCCTAACATGGTGCTGCTCAACGGTCCCGCCGGGCCAGTCGGCAATTTCTCGCTGATCGATGTCGCCGAGGCTCAGTGGAACTATTTCGACCAGCTGATGGAGCCGGTGCGCCGCGGCGAATGCCAGGGGCTTGCCCCCAGCATGGCGGCGCTCGATGCCTATGACGCGCGGCGGCGCGAAGCCGCAGCCAAGACCATCTGGGCCTCGGGCTGCAAAAGCTGGTATATTGGCGGCAACGGCCTTCCGCAGGTCTGGTCATGGCCGATGGAATACTTCTGGGAAGTCATGTCGCGGCCCGATTTCGCCGACTACGAGAAGATCGGCGAGCGCCAGCACGCGTGATCGCACGGCGAGCGCTGGACAAGCCTGCGGCAGGGTGCAAAAGCGCCCTGAACAGGAGATCTGAGCATGCCGAAACTGGGGTTGGAAATCGCCTATAGCGGCGCACACATGGCGCTCGACATGGACAAGATCGCCAAGGCCGAGAAGCTCGGCTTCGACACGGTCTGGTCGGCGGAGGCCTATGGCTCGGACGCCTTCACGCCGCTGGCCTATATTGCCGCGCGCACCAGCCGGATCAGGCTCGGCACCGGCATCGCGCAGCTTGCCGCGCGCACCCCGGCAAACTGTGCGATGATCGCCCAGACATTGGACGACCTGGCCGGCAAGGGCCGGGTCATCGTCGGGCTTGGCGTCTCTGGCCCGCAGATCGTCGAGGGCTGGTATGGCCAGCCCTGGGGCAAGCCAATGGACCGCATCCGCGACTATGTCGCGATCATGAAGAAGATCTGGAAGCGCGAAGGTCCGGTCACCCACGATGGCCCCGAAATCCAGCTTCCCTATCGCGGCCCGGGATCGAGCGGCCTGGGCAAGCCGCTGAAATCAATCCTGCACGGCAATCCCGACATTCCGGTGATGCTCGGCTCGGCAACGCCCGCTGGTCTGCGCCTGTGCGGCGAGATCGCCGACGGCTGGCTGTCTATGCACGTAACGCCCGAAAGCCTGTCCAAGTATCTCACCCAGCTCGAACAGGGGCTTGCCAAGCGCAGCGACGGCAAAACGCTCGATGATCTTGAAATCGTCGCCAACCTGCGCGTCCATATCACTAGCGACGTCAAGGCCGCGCTCGACATGGCGCGCCCGACGATTGCCCTCTACGTGGGCGGAATGGGTGCCAAATCGAAGAACTTCCACAAGGAAAAGATGATCGAACGCGGCTACGCCGATGCGGCCGAGCGCATTCAGGAACTGTTTCTGGCCGGGCACAAGAGCGAAGCAGAGGCCGCTGTGCCTGACGAATTCCTCGACGACATGTCGCTGGTCGGCCCGCGCGAGCGCATTGCCGAACGCTTCAAGGCATGGCGCGATTCGCGCTTCACCCACCTGCGGGTAGTCAATGTCGACGAGGAATCGATGGAATACATCGCGAAGGTCAACGGCTAGGCCGATAAGCCTGGCCTCGAGGCAAGGGAGAAAGTGCATGGCGCGTTTCGATCTGGCGGTCCTGTCTCGCTGCACCCCAGGCAAGGAAGCCGAGTTCGAGGACTGGTACGCCAACCAGCATCTGCCCGACGTGGTCCGGATCGACGGCGTGGTCAGCGCGCGGCTCACCCGCATGCGCTACCAGAAGGTCTACGATCTCGATGCACCGCAATGGGGCTACCTGACGATCTACGTCATGGAAGGCGATGACCCAAACGACATCATGGGCCGGATTCTCGCGGTATCGGGGTCTGACGCGATGCCCTTGAGCGCAGAACTCAACAAGCAAGGCATGGTCCAGGCCATCGGTGAGACAATCGCCACCTATCCCTGAGCCGCGAGATCGCAGGGGCGTGGCCAAAGGCATATCCCGGCTTGGCGCGAACTGATAGAAAACCGCAAGGCTTGGCAATCGCCAGGAGGAGGATGCAGATGACGTCGCAGATTGACGAAGCGCTGGCGAAAGTTCCGTTCAAGGTCACTGACCCCGAACGTATTCCGGCGCAGCGCTATTTCAATGAGCACTTCTTTCAGCTCGAGAACGAGCATTTCTGGCCGAAGGTCTGGCAGATGGCTTGCCGGCTCGAGGAAATCCCTGAGGTAGGCGATTTCACCGAGTACACGATCCTCGACAAGTCAGTGATCGTCATCAACACGCCGACCGGCATCCGCGCCTATCAGAATGCCTGCCGCCATCGCGGCGTCCGCCTGGTCAACGGGCCCGGCACCCTCGGCGAGGGCGGCTTCATCTGTCCGTTCCACGGTTGGCGATGGAACGCGCAGGGCGAATGCACCTTCGTCTTCGGCAAGCAGATTTTCGACGAGGGCGTGCTCGACGAGAGCGAGATCAACCTTCCCGAGGTTCGCTGCGAACTCTGGGCCGGCTGTGCCTTCATCAATTTCGACGACAATGCGCTGCCACTTGTCGACGGCCTCGGCCCGGTCAAGGCGAAGATGGATGCGCGCATGGCCGACCGGCTCAAGATGGACTGGTGGTACGGCACCGTCCTGCCAACCAACTGGAAGCTGGCCATGGAAGCCTTCATGGAAGGCTATCACACGATGCAGACCCATCCGCAGCTGCACTGGCTTTCGCCGCGCAGCGATCTCGGTCCCGATGGCGACGGCCGCCTTCCCGAAGAGACCGAAACCGGCAAGCAGGTCGTCAACCGCTTTGTCGATTTCATGCAAAGGCTGAGCACAGGCATGGCCGGCATGGTCCACCCCACCGAAGCTGTGGTGCTCGAAAAGCTGCGCGAGATGGATGCGCCCGACGACCTGATGGGCGCAATCACCACCTTCTTTGTCCGGGCAGGGGACGAGATCGTCAAGGATGCGCGCGAGCGCGGCGTCGACATGTTCGACATCAACCGGATCGCAGCCGAAGTGCCGACCACGCAGGTCGAATTCATCTTCCCGCACTTCTTCTTGCTGCCCACCTTCGGGGCAATGTCATCCTATCGCATCCGCCCGCTCACGGCGGAAACCTGCTTCTACGAGATCTGGTCGCTGGGCCTGCGCCCCGACGACGAGCCGTTCGACACGCCGACGCACCCGACCGTGCTGCCCTACAATTCGCAGGACTTCCCCGAGGTGCCGCGTCAGGACTATTCGAACCTGCCGATCCAGCAGCTTGGCCTGCATTCTCCGGGGTTCACTCACATGCGCCTGTCGCGCGAGCGCGAAGGCCTGATCAGCAACAACCAGCGCCTGATCGACGGCTATATCGCTGGACTGGACAGAGAGCTGCTCACCGAGGCACAACACGCCGTCAACACTGGGCTGGATTCGCCGATCAACCGGCTCCCGTTCGGTCCCAATCTCGAGAACTGAGGAATACGATCATGGACGAACAGGACACCGGCAAGTTCCAGATTTTCCGCGCCAAGGACGGGAAAGGCCTGATGGAAGCCAATTGCATGACGGTCGCCCCGTGGGGCGAAACGGCGCGCGCCGGCATGGACCGGGCACTGGCCGCCGGATCACCTGGCGGAGAGGAAGTCCGGGTCCTTGTCGATATTCCCGGTTTCTCGATCGCCAACGTGTGGTTCAAGCACGGCTATCCGCTGCCACTGCACAGCCACAGCGCCGATTGCATGTATTACATCGTTGCCGGCTCGCTGAAGCTGGGCACCGAGGAACTCGGCCCGCGCGATAGCTTTTTTGTGCCCAAGGACGTGCCCTATACCTACAAGCCCGGCCCCGATGGCGTCGAATTGCTCGAAATCCGCACCCAGAATACCTTCGATTTCGTCAACTACTCGAACGGCGCGGCATTCTGGGACAAGGCAGTCGAAAGCGTCGAAGCCAATCGCGATGCCTGGACGACTGCCGAGCGTCCCAAAAT
>JBIPOX010000209.1:0-3845 GCA_044378785.1 Novosphingobium sp. | reverse complement strand
GATGTCGTGCTGGGCGCGCTCTCGCAGATTACCGAGCGGATCAAGCTCGGCTTTGGCGTGGTGCTGATGCCGCACGAGTTCATTCACCCGGCCCGCGTCGCCGAAAAGGTCGCGACTGTCGACCTGCTGTCGCGCGGCCGGGCGATCTGGGGCATGGGCCGCTCGACGCCGATGGAGCAGACTGCCTTCGGTGTCGATATTCCCGAGAGCAAGGAAAAGCTCAAGGCGGCCGCGCGCACCGTGGTCGGGATGTGGGAGCAGGAAGTCTATTCGGAAGATTCCGAATACCTCAAGTTCCCCGAGCGCATGGTCCTGCCCAAGCCCTACCAGTATCCGCACCCGCCGGCCTGGATGGCGGCGTCGTCCGAATCGAGCGCGATGATGGCGGGCGAGAACGGCTGCGGCCTGCTGTGCTTTTCGATCATGCAGCCGCTCTCGCGGCTCAAGGACATCATCGACGCCTATCGCAAGGCACAGGAAACAGCCGTGCCGCTGACCCGCGTCCATACCAACAAGGTCGGCGTCTATACCCTCGTCCACTGCGCCGAGAGCCGCGACAGCTTCGAGACCGACCGGGTGTGGGATTCGATGTGGTGGTGGTACAAGGGCCTGGCCGAGTTCCGAAGAACAGCAGAAACAGGCCTTCCCGGTTCTCGATGCGCAGCGTCGCGGCGAGTTCGACGTGACCGAGTTCGACCGCGAGGACATGGTGATTGTCGGTACGCCCGACGAATGTCTGCGCAAGCTTGCCCGCTATGACGAGATCGGCGTCGATCAGGTACTGTGCTACCTCAACTTCGGCTACCTGCCGCACAGCGCAGTGATGAAGTCGATCGAACTGCTGGGAACCCATGTGATCCCCGAGCTGCGCAAGATGGGCAAGACCGGGGTTGCCAACAGCCTGAGCCAGGGCATCCGGCAGGCCGAGACGTCGATTACCGAGAAGAACTGGGCAAGAACGCCCGAAGCCCCCGTTGGAGGATGACAATGAACCTGAATATCGATGAATTGATGGACCTGAAGGGCAAGCGCATTCTGATCGTCGGCGGCGGTCAGGGCAATGGCGAAGCGAGCGCCCATGTGCTTGCCACTTTTGGTGCCAATGTCGCGATCCTCGACCTTGAGCTGGACCGGGCGCAGAAGGTCGCCAAGGACCTCGAGGCGCGCGGCGTCTCGTCCTATGCGCTGAGCGCCGACGTGCTCAACGAGGCCGATCTGGTCCGCGCGATCGAGGAGGCCGACACCAAGTTCGGCCCGCTCGACGGCATGGTCTGCATTATCGGCATGGCCGGATGGGCAAAGCTTGATCAGATGACCACCGAGATCTGGGATCTCGATCACCAGCGCAACCTGCGCTATTTCTTCTGGGCGTCGCGCGAGTTCGCCAAGCGGGTCCTGGCGCGCAACGGCAAGGCCAACATCTGCGCGCTCGCCTCGATCGACGGCATTCGCGGCTCGGCGGTTCACGCGTCCTACGGCGCAGCCAAGGCAGGCATGATCCATCTCGCCAAGACGATGGCGATCGAGTGGTCCGACAAGGGCATTCGCGTCAACATCGTCGCGCCTGGCACGATCATCACGCCGCGCATCCCCGAGGGCGATCCAGCCTCAGAGCAAAGCATGAACGCGCACTTGCCGATGCCGCGCCGGGGCACGGTTCTGGAAATCGCCAAGGCGGTGTGCTTCTTCATGTCGGATCTGTCGTCTTTCGTCACCGGGCAGACGCTCGCGGTCGATGGCGGCTATACCGCCAACGGCTGGCCGGGCATGATGGCCATCGCTGATCGCGTGCGGGTTGGCGGCACCATGGGCGTCGATCCCTAGGACGCCCGCGTCGCGCGCTGGTTTAGCCTTCGACGGGGAACCAGCGCGCGATCGTTTCGTGCATTAGCCGTGCGTAGTCTTCCTGCTTTGCCTTGAGGACCTTGACCGGTCCGGCAAGGCCAAGCACGGCCGGGACACGAAGCCCTTGCGCGGGCAGCGGCACTGCCAGCGACCAGGTCCGCGTATCCATCGCCGCCGGGCCGAAGGCAAAGCCATCCGCGCGAATGCGATGCGCCATGTCGTTGAGCGTGCGCATGTCCTCCTCGCCTACCCGCGCCCGGCGGGCGAGACGCAGCACGGCCTCGTCATCGAGCATCGAGAGATAGGCGCTGCCGATCGCCGAGCCGAAGATCGAGACCTGCAGGCCCCGCTCCGGAACCCGCTCCTCGCCCGGGATCGAGGGGAGTTCGGCATCGACGATCTGCATGAACAGGTCGTTGGGCGTCGTCACGGTCACCACCAGGCCCGTCGCCTGATGCAGTTCCTCGATCAACTGGCGCAGACGGCCCTCGCCGCCATAGTTATCGACCATCCAGGCGCTGAATTGCGACAGCCGCGGTGAGGGCAGGTAGGTCTTGGCCTTGGCGTCGAACACCAGGTGCGCCGAATCGACCATGGTCTTGAGCAACTGGTTGGTAGTCGAGGAATGCATGCCAAGCGCGCGCGAAATCTCGATTGCCCGCAAGGAGTGGCGCGCCTTGCCGAACAGTTCGAGCATATCGAGCGCGCGCGTGGCCGATCGCGACGAGCTGCGCCGCTCGGCCGGACGCTTGATCCGCACGGCAAGATGGCTGCCGCTGCCGGGGCTGGGCGTGATGATGCTCACCCGTGCTTGTCCATGGCAATCCTGTCTCCGGTGGTGACCATGGACCATGCCGGGCCGCGCGGCAACAGGGCGCTGAGCGATACCAAATCCCGATCAGCCTGGCTCATCAGGATTTGGTTAAACCCATGCGGCGTTTGAGCATTTCAAGGTGAGGATGCGTCAGCATCTTCGAGCCTTAGTATCACCTTGTATGGTCGAGATAGTCGGGATCGCGCTGGAACGATATCGAGCGGCTCTGTGCCTCCATGAAACCGGCATCGACGATGAGGTTCTGCCCGGTGACGGCGCGCGCGGCGTCGCTGGCGAGATAGCCGAAGGCTTCGGCAATGTCGCTCCCTTCGATCACCATACCGAGCGGCGCGCGGCTGGCGAGCACCTTGCGCGCGTCCTCCTCGCCGCCGAACATCTTCACCGTCATCGGCGTCAGGGTATAGCCTGGCGCGACCCCGTTGACCCGGATGCGGTGCGGGGCAAGGTCATTGGCGGCGGCGCGGACCAGACCGGTCAGGGCGTGCTTGGCCGCGATGTAGGGATGCCCGCCGACCGCGCGCTGGCCGGAAATGCTGGTGGTCATCAGGATCGCGCCGCCGCGCCCGGCTTCGATCATCGCGCGCGCGGCGTGTTTGGTGCCGTAAAAGCAGCTGTTGAGCACGATATCGATCGTGCGCTTCCAGTCATCGGCAGTGATATCGGTGATCGGCCCGAGTGCTCCGGCCTGTGCGGCATTGCTGATGATCGCATCGAGCCCGCCGAAATCCGTGACCGCGCGCTCGACCAGCGCTGCGACCTGATCCTCGTCGGTGACGTCGGCGGCTTGGAACACCCCGCCAACCTCGTCGGCGACCTGCCGTGCCGGACCTTCGTTGAGGTCCGAGGCGATGACGGTGAAGCCGCCGGCCGCCATGCGCCGCACGATTGCGGAGCCGATGCCGCCTGCCGCCCCGGTGACGATCGCCACTTTCTTCCGGCTTTCGCTCATTGTCCTCTCCTGTCCTGTTTTGATGGCTACCGGTCGAAAATCGCCGGACGGTTCATGCATTCGAGCCAGCCGCCGTCGACGACGATTTCCTGGCCGGTGATATAGCGAGCCTCATCGCTGGCGAGAAAGGCGAAGGCAGCAGCGATGTCTTCGGGCTCGCTCACATTGCCTAGCGCATTGAGTTGCGAGAGCCGCCTTCGCGCTGCATCGGTATCG
>JBIPOX010000385.1:0-3853 GCA_044378785.1 Novosphingobium sp. | reverse complement strand
GATGGTAAGAATGACGCAAGACGCGATTAATGAAATACTTAGATTACATTTGGGATTTGACTTCAGACGGGATTGTGTTTGATAACGAACTTGATGTTGATAAATTAGGGTGGAAAGGTGGCGATCACTTTAAACTTGTAAACAAAGATGGTATTACAAAATTAGTAAGACTTGATCCAATTTTAACATTCACAGAAGGATACACACAAAATGACTAACCCTATTAACATGCGTCCATTTCCAGAGCAAGCACATTTATTTGCTCGCCTAAGTGAAATTGCATACACTGACCCAAAAGACAGCGAAGTACAATTTAAAGAACTTGGCTTTAAATCAGAGTTTATTGATGTAAAAGGAAGTCAAGCATATTTGCTAACTAACGCAGATGATGCGATTGTAGTATGTCGCGGTACACAGCCAACAGAATTTGCAGACATTGGCGCAGATTTAGATGCACGACCAGTTCCAAGTAGTACAGGCATTGGTAAAGTTCATAACGGTTTTAAGACAAGTGTAGACCATATTTGGCCTACTTTAGAGCCAAAACTAATCAAATTAAGTAAAAAAAGAACCATTTGGTGTGCTGGACATAGTCTAGGTGCCGCAATGGCAACAATTGTTGCATACAAGCTGCAACGTAATGAAGAATTGCCAAGTGCGCAGGCTTTGTTTACATATGGTAGCCCACGTGTAGGCGATAGCGCATACATTAAAGGCATTACTGATACAGGCGTATTGCATTTTCGCTTTGTTAACAATGCAGACATTGTAGCACGTGTTCCACTATGGCCATTCCATCACTTTGGCGGAATGTACTATATGAATCATTGGGGCAACTTACGTGCGCTAACATATACCCAGTTAGTAAAAGATGTTGTACGTGGATTTATTAAAGGTATTATGCGTAAAGAAATTAACTTCTTTAGCAATCACAGTATTACACGTTATGGTAATAATTTGGCACGTTGGGCAAGTGGTGAGCAAGCACCGCAGGATAAAATTTAGGAGTATTCAAAATGGCATGGAATTTCAAAGGTAATTGGCCCGAGGGCGATGTAAGAACACAAAATTGGTTAGCCAAACAAACATTATGGCACGACAGTGATATGATGATATCTTTAGCAATTGGATTTGCTATTGGTATGTGTATAGGACATATATTGTGAAGCGCAATGCGCAGTGTACTTGTTCTGTTTGTTCGTGTGGTCATGAACGCAGAGGTGAGGCACTTGGGATTGCAGTAGTGGTAATTATTGTTTGGATATTACTTTATGTGGTAGGAGTATAATAGCCAGTTCCATACTTAGTTGATAAATAATAATATGAAAAAACATATTTTACACAAACATCATATTATCCCCAGACACATGGGCGGTACAGATGATCCAATAAATCTAATAGAACTTACTGTAGAAGAACATGCCGAGGCACATCGTTTGTTATATGAACAATATGGCCGTGCTCAAGATAAAAGAGCATGGATGGGATTAGCAAAAATTATGACCAACGAAGAAATAATAAACGAGATTTTACATGCACCAAAAAGTGCAGAGATGAAAAGAAAATTGTCGTTGGCTCGTAAAGGAAAATCAAACCCGTGGGCATTGGGCAATACCAATGCCTCTGTATTAGCTGGGATACCTCGATCAGAAGAAACAAAGAAAAAAATCTCAGATGCAAACAAAGGCAAACCCCGAAAAGATTTAATAGGAAATACATTTGCTACAGCACTTAAAGGTCGCAAAAAAACTACCGCACATCAAACAAAAATAAACGAAGTATTAAACACCAAAGAAGTAAAAGATAAGATATCTGCGACGTGGGCTAATCGTCCACTTGTAACCTGTCCCCATTGCGGAATAGAAGGTAAGCAAGGGCATAATATGAATAGATATCATTTTAATAATTGTAAAAGGATAAAATAATGGATATTGTAGAACTTGTAAACAAATATGGCTTTCCGATCGTTATGGCAATCGGATTCGGGTTAATTATAAAATATGTTTGGACTTGGGCAACTGTTGAAGTTAAACCAGTTATCAGCGATGCTAATACTGTGCTTATTGGATTAATAGATCGTATTCGTATGTTGGATAATGACTTGATTAGACTTAATCAAAAAGTCAATACTGTATTACACTTACGTGGTAAAAGTATCGAACATGAACGTGTAGAAGCCGAAAAAGAAATTAACAAGAAAGATTAAATATTGGCTACAGTTTGCGCTTCTGGGATTCGAGTACGTGTATTTTTGCTACCAAGTAATGCCACTATTCGTTGTCCAAATTGAGTATTCATAAGCATTACCACACACCCGCCGCTCTGATGGATATATCCTGTTTTACTTACAATAACATCATCTGTATTCCGTACTAACGAATTGGTATTATTAAATTGCCACCAATGTTTCTTAACTTTTAAATCCACACTTGCTCTAGTAGACCCCAATACTTCCGGGTATAAACTAGCTGATACAATTAGTTTAATCAAATCACGTGCAGTACTTACATTAGTTTCTTCTAAGCCCGTTGGATCAGTATACTGTGTTTGATGCATGCCTAACATAGTAGCTTTAGTATTCATAGCATATAAACAATGTTCGACTCCACCAGGATAATTTGCGCATAATGTGTAAGCCGCAAAGTTATCACTCTTAACCATTGCTAAATCAATTAGCTCATGTCGTGTTAGCGTTTTAATACTGCGTGGTAGATGTGTGTGATATTTGCGAGCTAACTTAAAGTTTAATTTAATATCTTCATCCAATAATTGTTTAGCATCAAGCACAACCATTACAGTCATTAACTTAGTAATGCTAGCAATAGGTCGTTGTTGGTCTGCATCGCGTTCGTTAAGCACTTGCCCTTGTGTATCTGTTACAATATAACTTTTAGCTGTTACGTCAGCAAATGCAGTACTAGATAATAACAATAGTATAAATAATATCTTATTCATATTATCCCCTAAAATGAGAAGTTAGCCCGGTTTTTAATAAAAATGAATCTGAAAAAATCCCATCAATCCGTACACTCCATGATGCAAACTCCCCAGGATCTGCTCCATGATAATTAGTAGCGTCAAAAGTTCCTATTGGGCTGTGCAAATAATGCTTAATATCAGTTTCTGTATCATAAACAAAAAACTTTTTTCTGGCACCAAGACTTATCCATATAAATTCATCTTTTCGATTCGCGTCTGATGAATCTTGATGTATAGGAGTAGAGACTCCTGGCTCATTTAAAAATACCACTACTCGACCATATTCGGAAAATATCTGCTCATCCGCCAACCAATCAAATAAAAATTTAAAATATTTTGTATTTTCAGTCTCAACTGTTTCTGCTTTTAAATGTTTAGTAAACCAACTTAAAGGATAAATTATAGGCACACTTTGTTGCCCATAGACAAGATTTTGATTGTATCGCAACCAACTTGCTAATTGATCGTGGTTCCTTAGATCTGACAGGAAATCTAATTCGCCTTCGGTTGCACTGGTGTAGTCGCCCAATACATCTTGTAGTCCTAAATTGGGCTGATTTAAAAACTGTGCCCGAAAGTATCTAGCAGGCGTAACCAGAGGAGAACTTTTAACCACAGCATAATCAAAATATGGTTTTTGGTCTATTAGTGCTTGTATATTAACATAGCCAGCTAAATCAATTACAGGCAGATTGTTTATTAAGTACATAAAATTATTCCTTTATTTTGAAGTGGCATGGTATGTGCCATCCCAATTAGCTGGAAGTCCACCTTCCATACGTTCAATCATTAATTCATAATAATGTTTAATGTCGACATCATCGTCGTTAACTATTTTCTTAGCCCAAGTAATAGCTTCTTTCCAATTACCGCG
>JBIPOX010000378.1:0-3855 GCA_044378785.1 Novosphingobium sp. | reverse complement strand
ATTAGAGGTTATTTTGTTAATGTATCTAAGCAAACCATAATTTTAGATAATTATACAAATACACCTTCATATAGGGTTGGTCTAAAAATTGACGAATTAATTCTCAATGCTGGAGATGATAGTTCATTGTATGACCCCTCTAAGGGATTTACAAACTATGCGGCACCTGGAGCAGATAGATTTAAGATTGATTTAACTCTAACAAAGAAATTAATATCAGACCTTAATGATACTGATTTTGTTGAACTTTTGAGAATTGAAAATGGAAAAATTAAAATAATTGAGCAAAAAAGTCAATATGATATAATTAAAGATTATATGGCAGAGAGAACTTATGATGAATCTGGTGATTATACGGTAGAACCATTTAATCTGTCCGTAAATAATTCTTTAAATGATAGATTGGGTAATAATGGTTTATTTTTTAATACAGAAACTACCGAACAAAAAAATACACCATCAGAAGACTTAATGTGTTTAAAAATATCCCCAGGAAAGGCTTATGTGAAGGGATATGATATAGAAAAAATTTCAACAACTATTATTGATGTTGATAAACCGAGAGATACTAAATCTATTTCGAATGTAAATATTCCCTTTGAAATGGGAAATATTATAAGAGTAAATAATGTATATGGAGCACCAAAACCAAAATATACAATAGATTTATATAATCAACTCAATTCTACCGGATCTATAATTGGCAATGCACGAGTATATAGTTTTAGTTTAACTGATGCTGCCTATAGTAATGATGCCACTAATTGGGATCTATATCTTTATGATATTCAAACTTATACAACTCTTGTTCTAAACTCTACAATATCAAGTACAGAATTACCCGCAACATCGTTTGTAAAGGGAAAAAGTAGCGGTGCTAGTGGATATGCAGTTGCTGCTGGTGGAGCATCCGATACGATCAACTTAAGACAAACTTCTGGAACATTTTCAGTTGGAGAACAATTGATTATCAATGGTCTTGATTTCCCAAGAACTATCAAAGTAGTAACTTCATATTCTACAGAAGATATTAAATCTGTAAAACAAACAACTGCAGTGTCTGGTCTTCCAGTAGATTTTACCGCTGATTGTTTTCTTGAAAGATTTAGACTTCCAAATGGAGTGACTCAAGTAACAATCAGCGGAGGAAATACTGTAGTAAGTCCTGGAAAATTTTTCACTGGTATAAAAGTTGGTTCAATTATTAGATATCAAACTACCACTGGCGATGAGTCATTTAATAGAATAACAGCAGTTTCTCCCGAAGGTACTTCATTAACTATTGCTGCAACTCCTGGAGTTTCTGGAATATATTCTGGTTCAGTTACAAACGGAACTTATAATAATATTTTCATTGGATCACCAGTAATAAGAAATGAGAATTCTGGATTCCTATATGCACAATTACCAGATCCTAATGTTTCTTCAGTAAATCTTTCAGATTCGTTACTAACAATTTCTGAACAAATAACAGGAGAAACTACAGATTCTAATGGAGTATTGACATTTAACTTGTCAGCTGTTTCTGGTATTACTAGTGCATTTTTTACATCATTTGACGAAGAAAGATACTCAGTACATTATAGTAATGGTGAGATTGGTACGGTAACTTCCGATCAATTTGTTTTGAGTGGAAATACGGTAACTATTAGTGGATTATCTGCTTCACAGTCAAATGTTGTTGTAAATACTACATTAATTAAAAATGGAATTCAAAGCAAAGTAAAAACATATAATAAAAGTAAAACTTTAACTGTAGCAAGATCGAAGTATCCACAATCAGGAACTGGTATTAGTTCTTCAATTGGGGATGGTCTCACATACAATCAATTTTATGGACTAAGAGTTCAAGATGAGGAAATATCATTAAATTACCCAGATGTAGTAAAAATTATTTCAATTTATGAGTCATTTGATTCTTCTGCACCTACCTTAGATCAGATACAATTTGGCGCTAGTGCTAATGTATCCACAAATGCTATTATTGGTGAAAATATTTTAGGAAATAATAGTAAAGCTATCGCAAGAGTCGTCTCAAGTCCATCTTCCAATATTCTTGGTGTAGTATATTTAAATTCAGAAAGATTTCAAGATTTGGAAACTGTTACATTCGAAGAATCAAATATAACTACAGAAATTGAATCCATAATTCCCGGAAAGTATAAAGATATTACCAATTCATATAGACTTGACAAAGGACAGAAAGATCAATATTATGACTATTCCAAAATTGTTAGGAATAAGAACACTGCAGAACCATCAAAACAACTTTTAGTTGTATTTGATTATTATTCAGTTCCTTCTAATGATAGTGGTGATGTATTTACAGTATTAAGTTACGATAAAGACAGATTTACACACGACATTCCCTCCATTGGACCAAGATCTGTAAGATCTTCTGATACTTTAGATTTTAGACCAAGAGTTTCAATTTTTACCTCAAATAGTTCTTCTCCATTCGATTTCTCATCAAGAACTTTAGAACCCACACGCATTTTATCATCAAATGAAAGTTCACTACTCGGTTATGATTATTACTTAGCAAGAATTGATAAATTATATCTTGATAAGAATAAAAACTTTATACTTGAAAGGGGAATCTCCTCAAATACTCCTAAGGCACCAGAAAAAAATGATGCCGTAATGGAAATTGCAACTATTAAATTACCCCCATATCTCTACGATCCCGCAAATGCAGTAGTGACATTAAAGGATAATAGAAGATATACGATGAGAGATATTGGCTTAATTGAAGATAGAGTAGAAAACTTAGAGAGAGTCACTTCACTGTCTTTACTTGAAGTAAATACTCAAACTTTACAAATTCAAGATGCTGATGGTAATAATAGATTCAAGAGCGGATTTTTTGTAGATGATTTTAAAAATTACTCATTCATTAACAGAGGATTATCTTCTATTAGGGTCAATACCGCTACAAATGAAATAACACCTATTACCAGTAGAAATTCACTTAAATCACAAATTGCACCCGAATCTGCAGTTACAGATGAGAATCTAGATTTTTCGGAGAATTTTAAGTTACTAGACCCAAATGTTGTAAAAACAGGAAAAGCAGTAACTTTAAAATATGAATCTATTGGATGGATAGAACAAGCTTTTGCAACGACAGTTGAAAATGTGAATCCGTTTAATGTTATTGTTTATAGTGGTGATATTAAGTTGAGTCCTGAAATTGACAATTGGGTTAGAACAATTCGACTTCCTAATAAAATCATTAATATAACATTACATTCTAGTAGAACACTTATTAATAATTTGACCAGCGATGTTTCTGTTACTTTGACACCAATTAATATTCAAACAAATACTACGGTTAGATTGCCAGATGTAAGGAGACGAGCCCCAGATGGAAGAACCAATGTTACCATCTCGAATGCTGCTAATACTGTAACATCAAATACTGTTACGAATACTACTTCTAGAGTTTCTACATCTGAAAGTTTTGATACTACAAGTAATACTGATACAACTATAAGAAATGTATTAATATCTTCATCTAAAGAATCATTTATGAGGTCCAGAAATATTCAATTTTCTGCATCTAATATTAAACCATCTACACAATTTTATCAGTTTCTTGATGGAAATAGTGGAGTTGACTTTATTCCAAAATTAATTGAAATATCAAATCCATCTAAAGCATTTGTGGTTGGGGAAACCGTTGTAGGAACATTTGGTGGTAATAATTTAATTTCATTCAGAGTTGCGACACCAAATCATAAGTATGGTCCATATAATGCACCATCCACCACATATACAATTAACCCATATATTAGAACTGAATCTATAGCATCTGGATATAGTCAATCATCAAAAATTTTGAATGTTGATACA
>JBIPOX010000206.1:0-3856 GCA_044378785.1 Novosphingobium sp. | reverse complement strand
ACCCTTACTCCGGCCCAGCACCACCGGCGCGAGGCGATTGTCGCGACTACGATCGAACTGCTGACCACGCGCGAGCATGGCCAGATCCATATGCGCGACATTGCCGAGAGGTCGGGCGTCGCGCTGGCCACGCTCTACCGCTATTTCGCCTCGAAGGAGCTTCTGTTTGCCCATGCCGTCGTTGCCTGGGGCGAGGCGTTCGTGGCTTCGGCCAAGCGCCGCGCAGGCAATGCCGCTTCGGACAAGGAGCGCATGCAGCAGACCCTGCGCCGCACCGTCAAAGCCTACGAGCGCTGGCCCAATTTCTATCGGCTGATCGCAGCGCTCGAGCTTACCGAGGATGACGAGGCGCGACAGGTGTTCCGGGCGTTTTCAGCGAACTATCAGGACTCGCTGCGCACCGTGCTTGTCGAGACTGCGCCTGACGACGCGGCGCTGGTGGCGCAGATGCTGCTCTCTTCGCTAGGCGCGGCGCTGCGCAAATGGTCGGTGGGTGACTGGCAGACGGCGCAGGTCTATGCCCATATGGAAGCTGCGGTCGACCTGATCTTCCGCGCGCCCGGGGACAAGAACCGGGTCTGAGCTATCGCCCCGGACGCGGCCGACCCCGGTTACAATCCCCTGCTAGCGCCGATTGTCCGCCATATTGGTGCGCAACTGGTTGAACGGCACGTCCTTGCCTGGCCCGGGCTCACGCGGCAGGCCAAGGTGGCGCTCGGAAATTGTGTTGCGCAGCATTTCGGCGGTGCCGCCACCGATGCGGAACAGCCAGACCCGGTCAATGCCTTGGCTTGGTTCACCGTGCTCGGCAGGTCCGGTCACGCCGCAAGGTCCAGCCAGCTCGCTCATCAGTTCGCTGGCCCGCTGATTGAGCGTCGAGGAGGCGAGGCTAGCTACGCCGCCTGCAGTCGGCGGCAGGGTGCCCGCATCGATCCCCTTGCTTGCTCGCTGCGCAACCAGTTCGCGCAAGGCCTCTAGCGCGATCACTTCGCCGACGATCTGGCGCGCCCGCTGCTGGCTCGCGACACCAAGCTCGCGGGCGACCTCGATCGGGTGGGTGGCGATCTCGATTCGCTCGCGCGGCAGCGAGGCACCGACGCCGATGTACCAGCCGCGCGAGGTTGCCGCGCGTTCGGCGGCAAGCTGGGTCGAGGCGACCGCCCAGCCGCCGTTGACCTCGCCGATGACGCGATCGGGCGCGACTGCCACATCGTCGAGGAATTCCTGGCAGAAATCGCGGGTGCCGTTGACCAGCGTCAGCGGCCGCACGCTCATCCCCGGGTCTTTCATATCGACCACGAACATGGTGAGGCCCGCATGCTTGGGCAGGTTCGGGTCGGTGCGGGCAAGGCACAGGCCCAGGTCCGAATCCTCACCTCCGGTGGTCCAGATCTTCGAGCCGTTGATCCGCCATGCCCCGTCGCGCAGTTCGGCGCGGGTGATCAGGCCGAACAGGTCCGATCCGCCCGATGGCTCCGAGGTCAATTGCGCCCAGATGTGATCGCCGCGCAGCATCGCCGGAATCCAGCGCTGCTTCTGCTCCTCGCTGCCGTGGCCGAGCAGCACCGGAATGACAATGTTGTAGTTGTTGCCCAGATGCCAGGCGAGGCGATAGGGCGCGGCTTCCTCGCCGAAAATCGTTTCGTGGCGGCGGCCAAGGCCCAGTCCGCCATAGTCCCGGGGCACGGTGATCCCGGCAAGCCCACCATCCCAGAGCACCCGCTGGGTCCGCCGGTCGGCGGCGACTAGGGCCTTGTCGTCCCAGTCCATATAAGGCTGGCCGGCAATACGCGGCGGCAGTTTGCCGGCCATCCATTCGCGCGCCCTGATCCGGAAATCGCGTTCCTCCGCCGTGTCCTGCGATTCGGTATTGGCCAGGGTCGTGGTCATCGCAGGCTCCTTCACAGGCCGGCCAGAGCGGCGATGCGCTCGTGGTGCATGGCTGGGGTTCCGAGCATGGCCTGGTTGGCGACCGCGCGGCGCAGATAGAAATGCAGGTCATGCTCCCAGGTCAGGCCGATGCCGCCGTGCATCTGCACGCAGTCGCGCACGATCTCTACCCCCTGTTTGCCGCACTGGCTCTTGGCGATGGAAACTGCGATTGCTGCGTCGGGCGCATCCAGCTCCAAGGCGCGCGCGGCATAGGCGAGCGCCGCCTTGGCTGCCTCGAGCTCGGCGGTATGGTCGGCAAGGCGGTGCTTCAAAGCCTGGAACGAGCCGATAGGTCGCCCGAAAGCATGACGCTGGCGCACCCAGTCGAGGGTGAATTCGAAGGCGCGGTCGATCAGGCCAACGGTTTCGGCGCATTGCAGCACCAGCGCCAGTTGCAGCTGGCGCTCGAAAGCCTCGCTGGCCGCGCCGGGCTCACCAAGCATGGCGTCAGCCTCTACCAATACGTTTTCGAAGCCGACCGATGCGAACCCGCGCCCCAGGTCGAGCGAACGCAAGGGCGCGATCGTGATGCCTGGATGATCGGCGGCAATCAGGAATTGCGATAACCCGTCGCCTTGACTGGCAGTGACCAGCAGCAGACCAGCTTGCGCTGTGTTCTCGACAAATCCAGCTGTGCCATCGAGGCGATAGGCCACGCCGCTGCGCCGCGCCTCAACGGTGCCCGGCGCAAGGCCGTCCATCGCGCCAGTCCCGGCAAAGCACCATGCCGCAGTCTGTTCGCCTGAGCCTAGTGCAGGAAGATAGCGTGAGCCTTGCGTCGCCGATCCGCTGTGCGCCAATGCAAATGCGACCACGGCATTGCAGGCGAAGGGCCCGGCGAAAACCTGCCGGCCCAGCTCCTCGGCGATGATCGCGGCATCGATCGCGCCCTCGGCTTCACCTGCCATTCCGCCATGCTCGGGCGGCAGGAACAGGGCGATCCAGCCCTGGCCGGCGCAATCGCGCCATTCGCTTTGGGGAAAGGCCTGTCCACTTTCGGCGAGTCTGCGGGCGTGACCGACCGCAAAGCGCTGCTCGACAAAACCGCGCGTCGCTTGCTGAAGCAGGGTCTGGTTCTCGGTGAGGACTACGTCCATTCTTGCTCCCTCAGATCAGCGCGCCGCTGGCTTGCAGCGCGGCAATGCGCTGTTCCGAATAGCCGAGCACTTCGCGCAGCACCCGGTCGTTGTCCTCGCCGTAACGGGGCGCATGGCGGCGGTAGTGTGGCGGTGTTGCCGACAGGACGAATCGCGAGGCATCGACCACGGTTTCGCCCGCGATGGGATGAGCAATCCGGACGAGACTGCCGCGATGGGCGAGCTGCGGGTCTTGCGCGATGTCGTAGGTGTCGGAAACGCGGTGCGCCGGAATGCCGAGGGCTTGAAGCGCCGTCTCTGCCTCGGCAGGGCTGCGCTCGCTTGTCCAGGCCTCGATTGCATCATCCAGCGTCTGGGCATGGGCCATCCGCCCGGCCATCTCAGCAAAGCGCGCATCATCCGCAAGTCCCGCTCCCATCAGCCGGTCAAGCGCGCTCCATTGCGCCTCGTCGCATACGCTCAGCGCCACCCATTTGTCCTCGCCTGCGCAGCGATAGACACCGCTAGGTGCAAAGCGCGCGTGGCGATTACCGTGAGCCGAGGCGATCCTGCCGTTCACCTGATAGTCGAGCACTTGCGGGCCAAGCAAGGTAACGGCGGTTTCGACCTGCGAGACGTCGAGGTGGCAACCCTGGCCAGTGCGGCGGTACTCGTCCAGCGCGGCGAGCAGCGCCAGGGTCGCAAAGCGGGGCGCGATATAGTCTGTAAATGGTCCGAACGGGCCGATTGGCAGTGCACCATCTGCACCCACCATCTGCTTCATGCCCGAAAGCGCCGCGCCGATATTGCCGAAGCCGGGCAAGCGCGCGGTAGGCCCGGTCTGGCCG
>JBIPOX010000207.1:0-3856 GCA_044378785.1 Novosphingobium sp. | reverse complement strand
CAGCGTGCGCAGTTGATCGGCTATCTAGAAACCCTCAAGTAGCCTTCGCGCTTGATCGACCCGCGCCTCCGCTTGTTTGCTGCGCTTTTGCTGCTGACCGTGCCGCTCGCTCCGGCCCATGCCGACGAGCTGTTCGTTGGCGGTTATGTCCACGAGGTCGATACCCCGCTGACCCTCAAGGTCGCGGAGGAAGGCGCGGACGTGGCACTGGGCTATCGCTTTGCGCCGATCAAGCGCTGGCACGCGATCGGCAGCCCGGCACCCTATGTCGTCGCATCGGTAAACACGGTAGGCGATACGTCTTTTGCAGGGGCGGGGCTGAGCTGGACAATCGGCAAGGGGCGTTTCTATCTGCGCCCTGCCGTGGCACTGGTTGTCCACGATGGCGACACCCGCCGGATCGAGCCGGGCAGCGGGCGCGATCGCGGGCTCGGCAGCCGGGTCCTGTTCGAGCCCGAAGTGGGCCTGGGCTGGCGAGCCAACGAGCGTCTGTCGATCGAGGCAAGCTGGATGCATGTCAGCCACGCGCTGCTGTTTGGCGAGCAAAATCCCGGGATCGACATGATGGGCCTGCGGCTTAACTGGAAACAGTGAGCGCTTGATAAGTCGCTACGATTGCGGCAATCCTGCCAGTGAATTTCGACTGGGAGAGGATGCCATGGTCGAACAGACGGGGAATGCGCGCATCGCGGTCGCCAGCGATCTGACGCTGGCTGATCTTGGAACAGCGCTGGCGGCGGGATGGGCCGATTTCAGGGCCTGTCCTGCCTACGGCTTGTTTTTCGGCGGTGTCTATGTGGTGGCGGGCCTGGTCCTGTGCCAGGCGCTGCTGGTGCGCGACGCGACGGTCTGGCTGATTCCCCTCGTTGCCGGTTTTCCGCTGTTCGCGCCATTTGCCGCGGTCGGTCTCTACGAGGTCAGCCGCAGGCGAGAGGCGGGCCTGCCGCTGAGTTGGGGCGCGGTGCTCGGCGCGCTGCGCGGGCGCGGCGACGAACAACTGATCCTGATGGGCGGCATCGTCTTTGTCGGGCTGAGCTTCTGGATCATCATTGCCCATGCGATCTTCGCGATCTTCGTGGCCGCATCGGGACTGGGCACCGAATCGCTGGCGCTGTTTGCTACCCCTGCGGGGCAAGCGATGCTGGTGCTGGGCAGTGCGGTCGGCGCACTGATCGCCTATGCGTTCTTCGCGATAACCCTGTTCAGCCTGCCGATGCTGGTCGATCGCGATGTCGATTTCATCACTGCTATCCTGACCAGCCTGCGCGCGCTGCGCGCCAACCGCATGATGCTGCGGTTTTGGGCGGTCCTGATTTCGGCGACGCTGTTCGTGGCGATGCTGCCGCTGTTCCTTGGCCTGCTGGTGGCCCTGCCAGTGCTTGGCCATGCGACCTGGCACCTCTATCGCCGCACGGTGGGAGCAGTCTAAGGGAGGCAATGTCTTCCCTTATCCTGTTCAACAAGCCATTCGGCGTGCTCAGCCAGTTCACCGACACGTCGAGCGCAGGCTCGGCGCGCGCGACGCTGTCGGCCTTTGTCGAGCGGCCTGGCTTCTATCCCGCTGGTCGGCTCGATCGTGACAGCGAGGGCCTGCTGCTCTTGACCGATGACGGGCGCTTGCAGGCGCGGATCGCCGATCCGAAGTTCAAGCTGGCCAAGACCTATCTGGTCCAGGTCGAGGGCGAGATTGGCGATGCTGCCCTTGCAAGCCTGCGCGCTGGCGTGAGGCTCAAGGATGGCATGACCCGCCCCGCTCAGGCCGAAGCGATCGCGCCGCCGGAGCTTTGGCCGCGCGATCCGCCGGTGCGTTATCGCAAGTCGGTGCCCGATGCATGGCTGTCGCTCACCATCACCGAGGGACGCAACCGGCAGGTCCGCCGGATGACCGCTGCGGTTGGCCTGCCGACCTTGCGGCTGGTGCGCTGGCGCGTCGGCGACTGGACGCTCGAGGGGCTCGCACCAGGGCAATGGCGGGAAGTCAGGGTGTGATGCCTGCCCCGGCTGGCCAAACGTGCCATGCTTAATTTCGATCAACTCAAGACCGTAAACTTCCGGTTAGCGCGTTCGGGCATAGAGGCTGTGTCTCGAACAGGAGTTTGCAGAATGACCGATGATTGCGCGCAGATCTCTAACATCGCGATGGTTCGCGATTCGAAGACCCTCAAGCTTTTCACCAGCGCCGTTTCGGCAACCGCGATTGTCTCGCTGTTTGTGGTGCTGTCGGTGCAATTGCTCGGGCAACTTTGACTTCATACCCGGACTGGTAGCAGGACCAAAAAACTCAGGGCGGCTCCGCAAGGAGCCGCCCTCATTTCCTGTGCTTCCGAAACGGTCCGCCGCCGTCAATGCAGGCCGACCACCTCATAGGCCTCGCCGCGCATTTCCCTGCGGGTGCGTTGCAGCAGGGGTGCGCGCACGTCATCGGGTATCTCGCTGGCGGCGAGCGGCCTTGCGACATCCTTGGGCATGACGCCGAGGCGCGCCGCCAGCGGCTTGAGCTTTTCCATGTCGAAGTTGTAGAGCTTGGCCGCATTGCCGCCAAGCATCGCGCGCACCTCGTCCTCGGGCAGGCTGTGGAAGGCCACCCGCATCGCCATGCGCGAATCGGGATAGGTGCCTTCAAGGTGCGGATAGTCACTACCCCACAGCACATGATCGACGCCCAGCTCATAGCGACCGTCGATCTCGTTGCGGCCCGGGAAGCTCGCCCCGTAGTAGCAATTGCGCTTAGCATAGAAGCTCGGCGATTCGGGCAGAACGTCGGCATCGTCGAAATGCAGCTCGCCGGCATTGCCATGCTTCATCGAGCGCCAGATGCCGTCCATGCCTTCGAGCACTGGCAGCACCCAGTCGCAACCTGCCTCGGTGACGATGAAGCGCAGCTTGGGGAAGCGCTCGAACACGCCACCCCAGATCAGGCTTTTGAAATTGCGCTGCGAGAAGAACATCATCTCGTTGAACCACAGCGCCATCGAGCCGGGATGCTTGCCATAATCAGGCGCACCACCGCCCGAATGCTGGTTGACGGTAAGGTCGTGGTCCTGAATCGCCGCCCATAGCCGATCATACTCGCGGCTCATCAGCGGGGGGACGACGTTCCACATGTCATCGGGCGGCGAGGGCAGCAGAATGCCACCACGCAGGCCGTTCTTGGCGACCCATTCGACTGTCCTGATCGATTCGTCGATATCGTTGAGATGCATCAGTGCGATGCCCGCACGCCGCTCGGGCGCTTCGTCGCAGAAGTCCTTGAGCCAGCGGTTGTGCGCCTGCGCGCCCGCCAGCTGCAGCTCGTACTGCTCCGGCTGCGGCGGCGGTGAAAGGTGAAACGCAGCCGGATAGAATGGCGGCACGGTGTTGGGAAAGATGATCTCGCCGCAGGTGCCGTCATCGTCGAGATCGGACAGCCGGACATCGGTGTCCCAGTTCTTGTGCTTCTTGGATTGCAGCGCCATCATGCCGCTTTTTCGGCCCGACCGGAATTCGTCGAAGCGATCACGATACTTGGGATCGAGATACTCGCGATAGGTGGCGTGGTTTGCCCCGGCATGCGAATCGGCGGTGATGCAGACATAGGGCTCGTCCGAATAGGTCTCGGTCATGGCGTAGGGTCTCCCGGGCCTTAGATTTGAGTGCGCGTTATTGATACCAGAGTTCCCATTTAAACCCAGAATGTCAAGGCTGCGCGAGAGACCGGCACACCCTGGCGGGCCCAAAGGGAAAGCGCGCCTCTTTTGCAACTCTCTATCTTATCGGGCGCGGCTAGATGATCGAAACGGCAGCGCCGCCGTTCACATGCAGATTGGTGCCATTGATGTAATCCGCCCTGGGGCTGGCTACGAAAGTGACCAGATCC
>JBIPOX010000205.1:0-3861 GCA_044378785.1 Novosphingobium sp. | reverse complement strand
CGAGCGGCAGCCGACCAAGAAATTCGTCCAGCCTTCCGATATTGGTGCGATGGCGCTGTTCCTGTGCCGCGATGAGGCGGCAAACATCACTGGCTCCAACATCACCGTCGATGGCGGCTGGACCGCGCAGTAGGGCGTTTCAACTTATCCCACTCGGTCACTTTGCCGTCGCCCGGCTATCGTATAAGCGGGATGGATGAACCGGTTGAAGGCGATTCCGCAACGATGGGCTGAACTGCGGCGCGCAGCTGTGCTTACCGTGGCCATCGCAATCGCGCTTACCCCGTTCCAGCCGGCCCATGCCGCGCGCGACCGCGCGCTGGAAGAGCGGCTGCGCGAACACATCATGGTGCTGGCCAGCGACGACTTTGCCGGCCGTCAGCCCGGGACCGAAGGCGAAGCCAAGACGCTGCGCTATCTCGGCAAGCAATGGTTCGATATCGGCCTGCAATCGGGCACCAATCAGCCAGGCAATGACTGGTTTGCGCCAGTCACGCTGGTCGCGCGCGAGCCTGCCTTGTCGCGGGCCTTGTTCAACACGGCCGGGCGGCAAGTGACGCTTTCGGACCGCGAGGCGCTGGTCTTCACCAGCGGCAAGCGGGCGCTGGTGCGCAATGCGCCCCTGCTGTTCGTTGGCAATGGCGAGAACCTCGAGTTCACGCGCAACGAGCTGGCCGGGCGAGTGGCGGTGCTGCTCGACGCGGGCAGGGAAGGGACCACCCGGCAGGACAGGCTGCTCGAACAGGGCGCTGCGGCGGTGCTCACCGTGCTCGATGCCTCGCGCACGCTCGGACAGGTCGCGGCGCGGCGCAAGCGCTCGGGCTATGCCCTGGCCAGCAATACGCTGGGTGGCGACCTCGACGGCTATGTCACCGACGCAGCGATGGAGCGGCTGCTGGCGGGCACCCGCCAGTCGATGCGCGGGCTGGAAGCTGCCGCGGCGCGCAAGGGTTTCGTTCCGGTGCCGCTCAATCTCAGCGTTTCGCTCGAAGCTTCGACCCGCGAGTCGACTATCCACACCTACAACCTGATCGGCAAGCTTCCGGGCCGCAACCCGCAAGCAGGCGCGGTCCTGCTGGTCGCGCACTGGGATCATTTCGGCATCTGCGCCGAGCCGCCAGCCGAGGACATTGTCTGCAATGGCGCGATCGACAATGCCAGCGGTCTTGCCGCATTGACCGAGATCGCGCGGCGGCTCGCACGCGGACCGAGGAGCGAGCGCGACATATATTTCCTCGCCACCACTGCCGAGGAGCTTGGCCTGCTGGGCGCACAGGCTTTTGCCGATGCGCCGCCGATCCCACTCTCGCGCTTTGTCGCGGCCTTCAATCTCGATACGGTCGCGATTGCACCGCATGGCACTGCGGTGGCGATTGTCGGCGAGGGTATGACCGGGCTCGACGCGGGGATTGCCAGGGTCGTCAAGCGCGAGAGGCGCAGGCTCATTCCGGGCAAGGATGCCAACGAATATGTCCACCGGCAGGATGGCTGGGCCTTGCTCCAGCGCGATGTGCCAGCCGTGATGGTATCCAGCGCCTATGGCGAGATCGATCGCGTCCGCCGCTTTTTCGACACGCTCTATCACCGGCCCGGAGACAATCCCGATCCCGAAATCGAGCTGGGTGGCGCAGCCGAGGACGTCAAGCTGCACGTCGCGCTGGCGCGCTGGTTCGCCGATCCAAAGTCCTATTCGCCACCGGCCAAATGACCCCCTAGCCCGCAGCGGCGCAAGTGGTTACATGGGCCGCCACGAATCCGGCCTTGCGCTGGTCAAAATGGGTTGGAAAAGGTGGCGCACATGGACATTCCGTTGGGGCTGACATTCGACGATGTCCTGCTGCGTCCGGCCGAATCCGACATCATCCCGACCCAGGCCGACACCCGTAGCCGCCTGACCCGCTCGATCCAGCTCAACATCCCGGTGGTCTCCTCGGCCATGGACACCGTCACCGAGGCCGACATGGCGATCGTCATGGCGCAGATGGGCGGGATCGGGGTGCTCCACCGCAACCTGTCGATCGAGGAGCAATGCGCCGCAGTGCGCGCGGTCAAGCGCTTCGAAAGCGGCATGGTGGTCAATCCCATCACCATCGCCCCGGACGCCACGCTGGGCGAGGCGCAGGCGATCATGAAGGCCAACCGGATCAGCGGCATTCCGGTGGTCGAAAACAGTGGCAGGCTGGTCGGCATCCTCACCAATCGCGACGTGCGCTTTGCCGACAATCCCGGCCAGCCGGTGCGCGAGCTGATGACCAGCGAGGACCTTGCCACGGTGCGGCTGGGGACGAGCGGCGACGAGGCGCGCCGCCTGCTGCACCAGCGCCGGATCGAGAAGCTGCTGGTTGTCGACGACGATTTCCATTGCATCGGGCTGATCACGGTCAAGGACATCGAGAAGGCAGTGACCTTTCCCGATGCGACCAAGGACGAGGCCGGACGCTTGCGGGTGGCGGCAGCAACCACGGTGGGCGACAAGGGTTTTGCCCGCACCGAGGCGCTGCTCGCTGTCGAATGCGACGTGATCGTGATCGACACGGCCCACGGCCACAATCGCGACGTTTCGCGGGCAGTCGAGCGGGTGAAGAAGTTCTCCAACGCCGCGCAGGTTATCGCAGGCAATGTCGCTACGGCCGAGGCAGCCAGGGCGCTGATCGATGCGGGGGTCGACGGGATCAAGGTCGGGATCGGGCCAGGCTCGATCTGCACCACGCGGATTGTCGCCGGGGTCGGCGTGCCGCAGCTCACCGCAGTGATGGACGCAGCCATGGAGGCCGACAAGGCCGGGGTGCCGGTAATCGCCGATGGTGGGCTGCGCACCTCGGGCGACGCAGCCAAAGCGCTGGCGGCAGGCGCAAGCTCGATCATGATCGGCTCGATGCTGGCAGGCACCGAGGAAGCCCCGGGCGAGACGTTCCTCTATCAGGGCCGCGCCTACAAAAGCTATCGCGGCATGGGCTCGCTGGGCGCAATGGGCAGACCGCTATTTCCAGGGCGAGATCAAGGACCAGATGAAGCTGGTGCCCGAAGGGATCGAGGGGCAGGTTGCCTTCAAGGGCCCGGCCAAGGACGTCATCCACCAGCTGGTCGGCGGGATCAAGGCAGCGATGGGCTATACCGGCTCGGCGACGATCGAGGACCTGCGCACCAAGGCGCAATTCATCCGCATCACCAATGCGGGCCTGCGCGAAAGCCACGTCCATGACGTGACCATCACCCGCGAGGCACCGAATTATCCGACGCGCTAGGGCTGCACGGCGATGACCCCGCCCGCGCGGGTCCAGGCAGCCATCGAGATCCTCGACCTGGTGATCGATGCGGCGCGAAGCGGCGGCGCGCCAGCCGACCGCATCGTAACGGAATGGTTTCGCACCCGCCGCTTTGCCGGATCGAAAGACCGGCGCGCGGTCCGCGAGCTGGTCTATCGGGCGATCCGCGCTTGCGGCGACGTTCCCGAAAGCGGGCGTGCGGCGATGCTGCGCGTGGCGGCGGACGATGCCGCGCTCGGCCCTTTGTTCGACGGTTCGCTGCATGGCCCACAACCCGTCACTTCCAGCGAGCCTGTCGCCAGTGGTGCAGTCGCGCCTGCATGGCTTGAACAGCGGCTCGCCGCCAGCGGCGTTACGGGCGATGAAGCGAGGGCCATGCTCGAGCGCGCGCCGCTCGACGTGCGGATCAATGCGCTCAAGGCCTCGGCTGCCCCGCTGCCCGAAGGCGGCGAGCAAATCGGTATCGAGGGAGCCTTGCGCTACCCGCATGGAGCGCGGATCGAGGATAGCGAAGCGTTCCTGCTCGGCGCGATCGAAGTGCAGGATGCAGGCTCGCAGCTTGCCTGTCGGGCGGTGCAGGCTGGCGAGGGCGCGC
>JBIPOX010000202.1:0-3896 GCA_044378785.1 Novosphingobium sp. | reverse complement strand
TGCCTCCCGAAGACAGTGCTCTACCAGGCTGAGCTATTCCCCGACCGATGCAGGCCACGCGCGGGCGGCCAAGGCAGGAGCGGGCCAATAGCGGGGGAAGATCATAGTGGCAAGCGTGCAATCACGGCAAAGCGGCATTAGATGATGCAGTGATGGCTACGCTTGTTTCCTCGGTCGATTCCCCTGCGATGCGCAGTGCCGACCAGCACTGGGAGTGGCAGTATCTCGACCTGATGCGGCGCATCTGGACCCAGGGGGACGAGCGGCAGGACCGCACCGGTGTCGGCACCCGCTCGTTGTTTGGCGCGCAGCTGCGCTTCGATCTGTCGGGCGGTGCGATGCCGCTGCTGACTACCAAGCGGGTCTTCTGGAAAAGCGCTGCGCGGGAGCTTTTGTGGTTCCTGACCGGAGAGACCAATATCCGCCCGCTTTGCGCGCAGGGTGTCGAAATTTGGACTGACTGGCCGCTCGAACGTTACCGCCGCGAGACAGGCGATGCCATTTCGCGCGCCGATTTTTCGCGCCGGATCGTCGAGGATGAGCACTTTGCCTGGCAATGGGGCGACCTAGGCCCGGTCTATGGCAAGCAATGGGTAGACTGGCCGGTTTACGAGCCGGCCGGAGAGGGTCTCTTCCGCAAAGGGCAGGGTATCAACCAGGTCCAGCAGGTAATCGACAGCCTTCGCGCCAACCCGGGTGGTCGTCGGCACATCATCGAGGGCTGGAACGTCGCCGAGCTCGATGCGATGGCGCTGCCGCC
Source organism: Novosphingobium sp. (assembly GCA_044378785.1). Lineage (GTDB taxonomy): Bacteria > Pseudomonadota > Alphaproteobacteria > Sphingomonadales > Sphingomonadaceae > Novosphingobium. The sequence continues at coordinate 3,136 of JBIPOX010000202.1, read as the reverse complement.
GTGCCACAAGACCTACCAGTTCCACGTCGCCAACGGGAAACTTTCGGGGCTGCTCTATCAGCGCAGCTGCGATCTTGGCCTCGGTTTTGCCTTCAACATCTGGTCGCTGGCGCTGCTTACCCGGATGCTGGCGCAGCAGACCGAACTGGAGCCCGGCGAGATCGTCTGGATGGGCGCGGACGTCCACCTCTATCTCAATCATGCGCCGCTGGTCGAGGAGCAGCTAACGAGGACGCCTGCGGGCGAGGCCCGGCTCGACATCGTGCGCAAGCCTGCGTCGATTTTCGACTACCGGATCGAGGATTTCGAGGTCAGCGGCTATGCGCCGCAGGCGCATATTGCCGCACCAGTCGCGGTCTGAACCTTATCGGACGATGCCGCTGTATGCGATCTGGCCGCGGCCCCTTGCGGCGATTTGCGGCGATATCCGCCAGCGCACATGGGTGACATCCTCAGGGCTGGCGAGGCGGTTGCCGATCATGAGCTGCCCGAGCCTTCCCCAATTGCGCCCGCCATCGACCGAAACCTGCTCGTCGCGGCGTGAGCTAGTCTGATAGGCGATCGCCCGCGGCAGCGGGTTGGTGATGGTAAAGCCCCCCGATCCGGCGCGGCGCTGCCAGCGCAGGATAGTGACCACACGCTCGCCCTTGTCGAAGCGATCTGCGGCTTCGAGCTGGCGTGTGGTTCCGGCCTCGCGCCGCTCGACGTAGACGGCGCTGCTGGTGACAATCGTCGGCGTCCCCGCGCTTGCGACGACGGGTGCGGCAAGCGCGGCCAAAACGGCGATCCGGCGATACGCCATGGTCTTGTTTCCCCTTCTGCCCGCCAGGCGGGTCACGATCCGGCTTGTCGCAGGCAGAGGCGAAAATATGGTTAATGGCGGGGCAGGGTGGCTGGCCTCATGCTATCCGGTTGACAGCCAAACCGCCCTGCATTAGTGGCCCGGCTCCCAAGCGAAGCGCGGGTGTAGCTCAGTTGGTTAGAGCGCCGGCCTGTCACGCCGGAGGTCGCGGGTTCGAGTCCCGTCACTCGCGCCATTTCTCCAAAAATGGCGTTTCTCAGACTTGGGCTGGCACTTTTAGTCGTTCGGGTTTTGTGGCGGTGCGCTCCAACACCCGGTCTCCATCCAGATCAGATAGCGCCGCAACGGGAGCAGCCAGACCAACCCGGCGGCAAGATAGACGGGCGCTTGCAGCGCCGCGTGCCAACTCGCAATCAGCGGCGGCAGCAAGCTCGCAATCGCGATCGAATAGCCAGCCAATCCGATCACTAGTCCCAGCACACCCACTGGAATGCGCCATGTCGGCCCATCGCGCATCATGCTTCTCCCATATGGACGCGCGTCTGCGTGACAATCAGGGCCAAAGCCTGGTCGTGCGGTTCGCGCGGAAGCGTGTCGAGCCGCTGACAGTCCCAGGCCAGTCCGATTGCGGGAACCGAAGGATTTGCGGCAAGCCAGCGATCGTAATGGCCGCCGCCCTGTCCAAGGCGGTCGCCCGAAGCGGTAAAACCGACCAGCGGCACGAACAGGACGTCTGGAGTGATCGCGCGGTTCTTTCCGGGTGGCTGCATCAGGCCAAAGGGGCCGGGTTGGAGTCGCTCATCATCCCACGGATCGGGCCAGTGGCGGAACGCCATCGGTGAATTTCTCCCACCGAACCAGGGCAGCGCCAGCGGGTTGCCGCGCTCGTGAAACCAGCGCGCATAGGCGAGCGTAGGCGCTTCGGCTGCGGCAGCGTAATAGAGACCCACACTCGCACCGCGCGGCACCAACTCGGCGACAACCGTGGGTGGGCGGCTGAACACCAGCGCACGGACCGCCTGCGGCAAGCTCTCAACATGCTTGCGGCGCTTTCCCCGCAATTGCTGCCGCAGCCTTTGCTTGTCGGGTACGGTCAGCACTGTGCTCGTCTCGTCGGGTGGCGGGTCCACCATGGGTCGTTACCTAGAAATCCTCTGACGCCTCGACGTCAGGTGGGCGCCATATATGCCTGACCAGGGTCAGACTAGGGACAGCTCCCATGGATTGCTTATAGCCTCAGGGATGTTCAACGGCTCGTGCCGGGCAGATCCCGCCAAGTCCTATCTAGGCACTCGGTGCCTCGCGCTCAAGGTGGTCGGCAAGTTTTTCCAGCGTGTCGGCGATCCGTGCGAGGCGAGTGTCGAGAGCCGGGTCTGAGCTGTCCGCGCCAGGAGTCTTTGTTCTCGCAGCCGATGCGCTGGCTTCGTGCAGGTCATCGGCAAGCACCAATGCAGCGTAGAGCAGCATGCGCACTTCGTTCTGGCCGGCATTGTCTCCCAGCGAGCGGACGCGCGTATCGATCTCGCCGCCCAACCGGGCGATGTGCGCTTCCTCGCCATCGGCGCAGGCAACCGAGAAGCTGCGACCGCCTATCGAGAGCGTGACATTGCTCATGGCTCGCTCCGAGCGATCAGAGCATCGATTTCGCCAATCGCTTCGCCAACCGAGGCCTTGAGCCGTTCATGTCGCCGGGAAAGCTCGCGCGTGCGAGCGGCGCTGCGTTCCATCGCCGTTACGAGGCGGGCAAGCGCAGCGTCAATGCGAGCCATAGCGGTATCGACCGGACACCCTTCCATGGCTTTTGGCTAACGCGAAACTGGCAGAATGCAATCTCTTGGCGGTCAAGGTTGTGAACAAACCTGCGATTCGCGGGCTTTTGTGACTGCCTGCCCGGCAGGGGCGAACTTGACGGCGCGCCCATGCTCCCTAAAGGAAGCCCCCTGTCCGACTCGCCTGTTTTTGGCCGTTTTCCCGGAGCACCGTCCGATGAGTGTCGATCCCGTCCGCTTCGCGCCTATGGCCAATGCCATCCGCGCGCTTTCGATGGACGCGGTCCAGGCGGCGAACAGTGGCCATCCCGGCATGCCGATGGGCATGGCGGATGTCGCTACGGTGCTGTTTGCCAGGTTCCTCAAGTTCGATCCGGCGCGGCCCGACTGGGCCGACCGCGACCGCTTCGTGCTGTCGGCAGGCCACGGCTCGATGCTGATCTACTCGCTGCTGCACCTGACCGGCTATGCGAACCCGACCATGCAGGAAATCCGCGATTTCCGCCAACTGTCGAGCCCTTGCGCGGGGCACCCCGAAAACTTCCTGCTGGCGGGGGTCGAGGCG
>JBIPOX010000201.1:0-3920 GCA_044378785.1 Novosphingobium sp. | reverse complement strand
AAGACTGCAATCTCCCTGCCGGTCGGCTTGTGCCCGGTCGGTGCGACTGGCCTTGCCCACTGGACCGGCGAGCCGGCTGTAGCGCGCGCCGCCGAGGCCTGCGGCACCCGGCTGATGCTGAGCACTGCAGCGAGCTACCGCGCCGAGGAAGTCGCCGAGGCGACCCAGGAAAACCACTGGTTCCAGCTTTATCCGGTTGGGCGGCGCGAACGGATCGCCGCGCTGATCGAGCGGGTCAAGGCGGCAGGCTATGAAGCGCTGTTCGTTACTACCGACGTCCAGACCTTGGGCAACCGCGAGGACGAGCGGCGCTGGCAATTCATGCTGCCGTGGACGGTAACGCCGCGCCGCGCGCTGCATATGGCGCGGCACTGGCGCTGGGTGCGCGATGCGCTCAAGCACCGGCGGCTGGCTTCGGCGCACCATGCCGACGAGGCGCGGCTGCGCTTGCGCGAGAAAGGCGAGGCGATACCAGGCGGCAGGCTGACTGCGGCCCTGGCCGAAGCGGAGGCCGCACGGCGCAATCTGGCGCGCGTCCTGATCCAGTCGGACATGACCTGGGACGACATTGCCTGGATCCGCGACCAGTGGCCCGGGCCGCTCTATCTGAAGGGCGTGCTCGATGCCGACGATGCCGCCCGCGCGGTCGATCAGGTCGGCTGCGAGGGGGTTGTCGTCTCCAACCACGGCGGACGCCAACTCGACAGGTCGCCTGCCTCGATCGAGGCCTTGCCCGAAATCGCCGCGCGGATCGGCGATCGGGCCGAAGTTTTCCTCGATGGCGGGGTGCGGCGCGGCAGCGATGTCATCACGGCTCTGGCCTTGGGCGCAAAAGCAGTGTTTATTGGCAGGCCATATGTTTACGGTCTGGCTGCCGGTGGCGAACAGGGCGTGAAGGACGTGATCGAGCTGCTGCGCGCCGAGATCGCCCGCGACCTGATCCTGATGGGTTGTCCTGCGTCAAACATGCTAAATCGTGATTGGGTTATCCCCGCACCTTAGAAGAACGACGGGAAGGATGTGAGATGAAACGCGATTACACCTATTTCACCAGCGGCATCCGCCAGGCCGAGCCGACCAGCAGCGGACTGCTCTCCACCTCGAAATACCTGAACCACGCTGGCTTGCGCGACTGGATGGTGACGCATTTCCTGCGCCGCAACGGCCCTGACATTCCGATCCCGTCCGATCCGGTGACCGGGCTCAACCAGGCCATGGATGACCTGCGCGACGAGCAGGAGATGACTCGCCTCATCGATATCGAGAAGGAAAAGAACCCGAAGGTCCGCAAGTGGCTCGACGAGGAACGTCATTACATGAGCCTGACCATGGAGGATTTCGCCAAGTTCGAGCCGGAGACCTTCGGCGGCATCTATTTTCGCCACCTCGCCGACAACGGCTATGCGCTCAATCTGGGCTGGGGCTACGAGGTGCCCAAGGACGACCTCACCTATATCCGCATCCGATCGGGCCAGGTCCACGATTTCGAGCATCTGATGACTGGCGGCCAGTTCAATTCGATCGGCGAGCTGATGCCCTACTATTTCCGCCTGTCGAACCCGTTTTCGCATTTCTCGCCAGAGCTGGCGGCGGGCATTTCGCAGATGTTCATCTTTGGCGGCACCCGGCTGGTGATGCGCGCCTTCCTGCACTACCCGCAGGTCTGGCCAACCGTGCTCAACTGCATCACCCAGGCCATCCTTGTCGGCAAGACCTCGGAATCCACCCACATGATGAATTACGAGGCGGCCTTGCACATGCCGATTCCCGAGGCGCGCGCGTTCCTCGGTTTCCGTAACGTGGTCGATATGGACACCCGCGAGGTGGACCTGATCTATACCGAACAGGTCATTCCGGGCGAGAGCGAGCCGCCGCTGCGCGAAGCAGCCGAGTAATCGGGCAGTGCAGCGCGATTACTCCTATTTCACCAGCGGTATCCGGCAGGCGCAGCCGACCAGCAGCGCGCTGCTCTCGACCTCGAAATACCTCAACCACGCGGGCCTGCGCGACTGGCTGGCCACCCATTTCCTGCGGCGCAACGGGGCCGACCTGCCGATCTATTCCGATCCGGCCTCGGGCCTGCTTCAGGCGCTCGACGACCTGCGCGACGTGGCGCGTTACCAGCGGCTGATCGACGCCGAAAAGGAGCGCAACCCCGCGTTCCGTGCATGGGTCGAGGAAAAGTGGCTCTCGACCATGCAGGTCGAGGACTTCGCGCAGTTTCCGCCCGAAAGCTTTGGCGGCATTTTCTATCGCTATCTGGTCGATAACGGCATCGCCCTCAATCTGGGCTGGAAAGACGCCAATCCCAAGAACGATGTTGAGTTCATCCGCATGCGCTCAGGGCAGATCCACGATTACGAGCATCTGATGACTGGCGGCGGGTTCAATTCGCTGGGCGAGCTGCTGCCGCTGTTCTGCCGCCTGTCGAACCCGTTCTCGCATTATGCGCCCGAACTCGCCCAGGCGATGAGCGAGCTTTACACCTTCGTCGCCCACCTCATGGTGATGCGCAGCTTCCTGCACTATCCGCAAACCTGGCCGACGGTGCTCGAACTGATCGAGCGCGGCATCAAGGTGGGTCAGGATTCCGCCTCGGTCTATGAGGCGCGCTACGAGCAAGCGCTCCACTTGCCGATCCCGCAGGCGCGCGAAATGCTTGGTTTTGTCGGCGCAGAGGATTTTGACAGCGCGGCGATGGACCTGATCTTCACCGAACAGCTGGCGGCGGAATGAAGCGCCGCCTCGCCTTGCTGGCCGCTGCGGCCTTTGCGGCAGCGCCGCTAGCGGCGCAGGATCGCCTGTCCCCTCCGGCCCAACCCGCACCCGCCACGGTCGAGGTCGTGCTCCAGACCACGAAGGGCGACATCGTGCTGGCCATCGAGACCGAGCGCGCGCCGATCACTGCCGCCAATTTCCTGCGCTATGTCGACCAGGGCCGGTTTGACGGGATCGCCTTCTACCGCGCGATGAAGCTCGATTGGGGCGAGCAGCCCAACGGCCTGATCCAGGCAGGCACCCAGGGCAACCCCAAGCGCACCTTGCCGCCGATCAGGCACGAGCCTTCGAGCCTGACTGGCGTGAAGCACGTCGCCGGAGCAATCTCGATGGCGCGCTGGGCACCGGGCACAGCGGCAGGCGACTTCTCGATCCTGTTGCAGCCGCTAGAAGGCATGGACGCCATTCCCGACAGCCCGGACCCGGAAGCCAAGGCAGGCTATGCCGCCTTCGGCCGCGTCGTCTCGGGGATGGAGGTTGTCCGCGCGATCCACGCCGCCCCGGTCGATCCGGCCAAGGGCGAAGGCTGGATGAAAGGCCAGATGCTGGCCGCGCCGGTCAGGATTGTCGACGCGCGGCGCGCCAGGAAATGACGACGGCCGGACAGGACGAGATCGAAACGCAGGCCACATCGCCGGGCGAAGCGCTCGACGATTGCCTGCTGCCGCTGATCGATTTCGCCCACGAAGACGTGCCCGACATGCACGCCCTGCTAGGCAGCCTGCGCGACATCGCGCCGATCGTCCCGATCCGCTACTGGGGCCAGCGCCGGATGCTGATCCTAAGCCACGACCTGCTCAAGCAGGCCTGGCTCGATGACGAGCATTTCCGTTCCGCCGACGCCTATATGCAAATCTCCGAGCCCTCGATGGGCCGCACCTTGCAGACCATGTTCGGCGACGAGCACCGGCGCAATCGCTTCCTCGTCAGCGGGCTGTTCACCCCCAAGGCGGTGCGCGGGCTGCGCGAAAACCTGATCGAACCAGCGATCCACGAATTGCTCGACAATCTTGAAGACAAGCCGGAAGCCGATCTGGTCCGCGCGCTTACCCAGCCGTTTCCGTTTCGGGTGATAACCCGTCTGCTCGACCTGCCAGTCGACGATGAACCCAGATTTCTGTCCTGGGCCGCGAAGCTGCTCG
>JBIPOX010000200.1:0-3932 GCA_044378785.1 Novosphingobium sp. | reverse complement strand
CCGATGGTCAACTCCTATGACGCCGAGCGCTACCAGGCCTCGGCGGTCGACGTCGTCAAGAGCCGGACAGTTGCCGAAAAGGTTGCCGAAGACCTCAAGCTATATACCAGCAACGCGTTCTTCGCCTCGATGCAGATGGAAAACCCGCCGGTCCAGACCGGTGAGCTTGCCGGCGTCAGCGAGGCCCGCAAGGACATGGTCGTGGACGCGGTCATGGGCATGCTCGAAGTGACCCCGAGCGAGACCTCCTCGCTGGTCTCGTTGAGCGCGTCGAGCCCCGACCCAAGGCTCGCGGCCGAAGTCGCCAACGCCTATGCCCGCAACTCAGTCAGCTACAACCTGCAACAGAAGAGCGAGACCACCGCCTACGCCCGCCGGTTTCTCGAAGGCGAGCTGAAAACCGCCCAGCTCCGGCTCGAACGTTCCGAGCGCGACGCCATTGCCTATGCCCGGGCTGCCGGCCTGCTCGACCTCAACATTACCACCTCGCCCGAAGACGGAGGCGCAACCAGTACCGGCCAGTCGCTGATCAGTGGCAACCTGCTGGCGATCAACTCTGCCCTGAGCACAGCCGCCGAAGCCCGGATTGCTGCGCAACAGCGGCTTGCATCGGTATCGGTCGCTGCCCCGATGTCACTGCCCGAGGTTCAGGCCCATTCGACGATACAGAACCTCACCCGGGAACGTGCCTTGCTCGCCGCCAAATATGCGGAAATGGCCGAACGCAGGCAGGAGAGCTTCCCCGAAATGCGGCAGACCAAGGCGCAGATCGACGCGATCGACCGCCAGATCAAGCAGACCGCAAACTCGATCATTGGCTCGATTCGCGAGAATTTTGACTATGCGCAGCGCCGCGAGGCCAATCTGCGCAGCCAGCTGCAATCGTTGCGCTCGAACGCGCTGAGCGAACAGGAGCGCAGCGTCCAATACAACCTGCTGCGGCGCGAGGCCGACACCAACCGCGCCCTGCACGACATGCTGCTGCAACGCTACCGCGAAGTCAGCACAGTAGCCGGCGTGATCGCGGCCAATATCCTCGTGCTCGACAACGCCGAAGTGCCCGGAGGGCCGATCCGGCCCCGCCCATTGATCAACCTGCTGGTCGCTCTGGTTGCCGGGCTGGGCGTCGCTGTCGCGCTCGCTTACCTGCGCGAAACTTTCGACGATGCGGTGCGTACGCCCGACGAGATCGAGCCCAAGCTCGATACCCAGTTCCTTGGCGCGATTCCCAGACTCGGCGGCAGCGAGGATCCCTATGCCGAGCTCGATAAACACACCTCGCCGGTCAGCGAAGCCTATCTGGCAGTCCGTTCGGTGCTCAGCTTTGCGACTTCGGAAGGCCTGCCAAGGGTTCTGCTGTGCACCAGCAGCCTTCCCGGCGAGGGCAAATCGACCAGCGCCTATGCACTGGCGCGCAGCTTCGGGGCAGCCGGCAAGAAAACCCTGCTGCTCGATGGCGACTTGCGCAAGCCGACTGTGCATTACAAGTTCGACCTGCCACGCGAGCCCGGTTTCAGCGAGCTGATTGTCGGCGACAGGCCGCTCGAGCAACTCGTCCATCGCGCGGTCTTGCCCAATCTCGACGTGCTGACCAGCGGCACGATGCCGCCCAATCCGGCCGAATTGTTCAGCGGCGACTATGTCGCGCTAGCGATCGACAAGCTGGCCGAAGTCTACGACGTCGTCATTATCGACGGACCGCCAGTGATGGGCCTTGCCGACGCTCCGCTGCTGGCCTCGATCTCTGACGGCACCTTGCTGATCGTCGAGGCAGGCCGCGGATATCACGGTCAGGCCAAGGTTGCGATCCGCCGCTTGCGCGCCAACTCTGCAAGGATCGTCGGCGCAGTGCTGACCAAGTTCGACGCCCGCCAGAGCGGCTACGGCTACTCCTACGAGTACAACTATTCCTATTCCTACAAGTATGGGCACGAACCGAAATCGAAGGGCTTTTGGCCCTGGTCAAGGTCCGGCAGGTAGTCGGCGGCGAAAATGCGCGCGCCGCCCATCGCCCGCTACGCCGCCGCCGTCTTGCTTGTCATTGCCGGCGTCTACGCCAGTGCGCAGGCCATCACCACGGGCGCGCTGAACGCCTATCCGCTGGCAGCAAGATCGATCGGCATGAGCAGCAACGCGGTCGGGCAATCGGCCATGGCCCAGATCGCGCTGTTCGAAGGCCAGCCTGCCGATGCGATCGAGCCAGCCGGGCGCAGCCTCGCCATCCGGCCACTCGATCCCACAACCTTGCGCTCGCTTGCCGTCGCGCACCTCGAGACTGGCAACAATGAAGCCGCAGCGCGGACCTTGACGCTCGCCTCGCAACTTGGGTGGCGCGACATGGCCACCCAGATGTTCCTGCTCGAGGTGACGATCCGCTCGGCTGATGCAAGCGCAGCCGCGATCCGCATTGACGCCATCGCCCGCCAGCGCCCGCAACTGACCCAGACGATCGGCCAGATGCGGCGGGTACTGCTCCTGCCCGGCGGCCCCGAAGCCATGGCCGGGCGGCTTGCCGGATCCCCCAGCTGGCGAACCATGTATCTTCAGGCGACCGACGGACTGCCTGCACCGGTCTATCGCCCTTGGATGACGATGCTCGAGGCGCTCGCCCGCAATGGCGCGCCTGCCCAGGCAAGGGAATATGCCGCCTTCGAGCGCGAACTGCTCGCCAGGGGCGAAGTCGCGCTGGCGATCGAGGCAAGCCGCAAGGTCGGAGCCCTGCGCGCCACGGCCGTGGACGGGTTCGGCGTGATCGCGCAAGGCGAACAGACCTCTCCGTTTACCTGGAGCGTTGAGCCCGGGCGCGAAGCGTCGGTCTCGCAAGCCGCGCGCGGTACGCTTGCCGCAAGCGTCGATGGACAGACCGCTGGCGAACTGGTGCGGCGTGTTTTCCCGCTTGCCGCAGGGCCGCATCGCCTGACCATGGCGGTCAGCGCGGTAAGCGATGAGGCAGGGCGCGCGCTGGGCTGGACGGTCACTTGCCTGCCATCGGGCAATGTTCTCGATGTCGTGGCCACCAGCCGCGATAGTGCCACTGGCAGGTTCGATGAAGTGAACTTTGTCATGCCTGCCGGATGCAGCGCCGCGCGCATCGCGCTCGCTTCGATGGCTGGCCAGGTGCGCGACGATTACGAACTGACACTCAGCGATTTTCGCCTCGACTGACGCGGCGCGCGCCAGCCACCAGGGGTTGGTGCGCCTCTCATCGCGTGCGCTCAGATCAGCAGGGCGTTCACCGATGCAGCGAAATGCGCCACGTCGCCTTTGGGCGCGCGCTGACGCGAGGCGGCGACAAAGCGACTCCACAGGCTCTTGTCGGTGTCGAGCGCCTGCATCGCGTGAGTCCATGCCTGAAGCTCGCCCGGATCGAGCAGGAAACCATTGACGTGGTTGGCGATCAGCATGTCGCGCGCGCCGACGTTTTCGCCGGCGAGGATTGGCAAATCGAAAGCCAGGGCTTCGTTGACGACAAGCCCCCACTGCTCCTCGACGCTCGGCAGCAGGAGGCACAGCGCCCTCGCCATCTCGCCTGCGACAACCTCCTGGCTCGACGAGCCAAGCCAGACGACGCGGTCGGCAATGCCAAGCTCTTGTGCCAGCGCCTCAAGCTCGTCGCGCAGCGGCCCGTCGCCGCAGATGCGCAGGCTTCGCCGGGTTTCACCCATTGCGGCAAAAGCCTGCAAGACAACGGCCACGTTCTTTTTTGCGACCAGCCGCGCGACGATCAGAAAATCGCGGTCCTGCCAGTCGGTATTGGCGTTCGCGGCAAGCTTGCGCATCCGCTCGAGCGAGATGGTGTCGCAACCGGTCTCGATCGGGCGCTTGCGAAACCCCAGAAAGCGCAGATAATCGACAGTGCGCGCGCCCGAGGCGAAGCCGGCGCGATAGGGCAGCATGACCACGCGCTTGAGCAATTCGCGCCACAAGCTGCG
>JBIPOX010000314.1:0-2806 GCA_044378785.1 Novosphingobium sp. | reverse complement strand
ATCGGCGCGGTCCTGTTCATCCAGTTCCCGCCGCTTGCGAAGAATGTCCTGTCCGCCAGCAAGGAAGTGGCAAGCCTGTTCCTGGTGATGTTCTCGATCGGGGTGGCGATCGGCTCGGTGGCGATCAATGCCCTGCTCAAGGGCACCGTTTCGGCGCGCTATTCGCCAGCCGCGGTCATTGCGATGGCGGTGCTCCTCGTCCTGTTCCAGATCACCTGCCGGATGTGGAGCGAGCAGACCGGACCCGAGCTGATGGATGTCGCCACCTTCGTCAGCCACCCCTTGGCCGACCTGTTGTTGCTCCTGTTGCTGCTGATCGCGGTGGCAGGCGGCATGTTCGTCGTGCCGCTTTATGCCTTCCTGACCACCTTCGTCGACAAGTCGCAGACCGCGAGGGCCGTGGCGGCAAACAACATCGTCAATTCTGGCGCGATGGTGATCGGCTCGCTGATCGCGGTCGGCATGACGGCTATGGGCCTGCCGATCATCGAACAATTGTTGTTTGTGGCGCTGATGTGCCTGGGCGCGGCGTGGCTGGGCAGGCTGCTGTGGCGGGCCGAGCTGGCAGCAGCCGCGACAGCAGCGGCCCCCGCCGAGTAATCTTCAGGCGATAAAGGCTGAGACCACCACGAAAGTGGCGACGAACGCAGCGGCAAAATCCCGCACGTCGCGCGCACTCAGGCCAAACAGCCTCCTGCCGCTGCGCCTTGCAGGCTCCACGATCTTGGGCGGCAGGTTCGCGCGGAAGGGATGACGGGAAGCCTCATTGGTGAGGACGAGCGAGCGACGTCTGCGGTTCATGGCCTGGTCGTTAAGGCGGTGTTTACCACGCAGGCAACCAGCATTGCGGGCACTATCCCGCTGCGGGACAGGCGGTAGGCGAGAAATTACCCGGCAGCAGCGGGGCGCTTGGCCAGGGCCAGGATATACTTCCATTCCGCCGCGGTGATCGCCGCGACCGACAGGCGCGACAGCTTGAGCAACTCGATGTCCTCAAGCTTGGGGTCGGCCCTGATTTCCTTGAGACTGATCGCCCGCTCCAGCTTGCGCACCGGCTTGACCTTGACCGCCGCCCACTTGCCTTCGGGATCGGTCGGGTCAGCCAGGCCCGCCACGCTGATCGTTACAATCCCGACAATCTCCTTGCCGATATTCGAGTGGTAAAAGAAAGCCTCGTCGCCCACTTGCATCGCAGCCAGATTGTTGCGCGCGCGGTAATTGCGCACCCCGTCCCAGGTGCCTTCCCCTTCCCGGACAAGGTCATCCCAGCTATAAGCATCGGGTTCGGATTTCATCAGCCAGTAGTTCTTGCCCATCTGCCGCCTTGCGCCTGATTTCGTAGCCGGCACAGTCCTTAACGCCGAAGTGGAGCTGCCACCACCGTGACCACCACCACTATCCCCGTCCTTAGTCTTGCCGACGAGCCGCAGCACCTCACTGGCGAGCTCGGCGAGAGCTTTCGCAGCCACGGTTTCGCCATGGTGCGTGATCACGGCATCGATGCGGAGCTGATCGAAAGCGCCTGGCGCTTGTCCAAGGCGTTTTTTGCGCTGGACGAAGCGGAGAAGCGCCGTTTCCACCTTGTCGGCAAGGGCGGCGCGCGTGGTTATACGCCGTTCGGCACCGAGATCGCCAAGGATGCCGAAGTCCACGATCTCAAGGAGTTCTGGCACGTCGGTCGCGACCTGCCGCCCGGCCATCCACTCAGCAGTTCGATGCCTCCCAATGTCTGGCCCGACAAACCGGAAGGTTTCCGCGAGACCTTCACTCGGCTCTATGCCGAATTCGACCGGGTCGGCCTGGTGCTGTTGCGGCACATCGCCCTCAATCTCGACCTGCAAGCCGACTGGTTCGACGAAGCCTGTCGCGAAGGCAATTCGGTGCTGCGCCTGATCCACTATCCGCCGCTCGCAGGCGATCCGGGCGGCGCACTGCGCGCCGGGCCGCACGAGGACATAAACCTGATCACCCTGCTGCTCGGTGCCGAAGAAGCCGGGCTTGAACTGCTCGGCAAGGACGGCCAGTGGCACGGGGTCAACCCGCCGCCTGGTGGTCTTGTGGTCAACATCGGCGACATGCTGCAACGGCTGTGCAACCATGTCCTGCCCTCGACCACCCACCGGGTGCGCAATCCGCTGGGCGAACGGGCAGGCCACGCGCGCTATTCGATGCCCTATTTCGTCCACCTGCGCAGCGACGTCCTGATCCGCACCTTGGCGGGATGCGCCGACGCGGCCAATCCGGATCGCTACCCCGAGCCGATCACTGCCGACGATTTCCTCAAGCAGCGCCTTTACGAAATCGGACTGCTCGGTTGAGACAGCAAATGCGCTGACCCAGGCGTTCCAAGAGTTAACCCCGGGTAACCGGGCGCTTGGCGATTTAACCCAAATTTCACCCCAATCGGCGATGAAGCAGGCTGAACCATTTGGGACAGCTGCAACGCCAATGACGTCGCCAGAACCACACCAGCAAACCGCCGCCTCCGGCGCGCGGCTTGGCGCGGCCGAGCGCGACATCGTCACGCTGGGCATCGCGCTGGCTGCGGTTATCATGTTTGTCGGCACCGGCAGCGCGGTCGTGCCTGCCGTCATCGCTGCCATTGCTGGCACTGGCATCGGCCCCGACACCGTGCTGGTCAATGCCATGCTGCTCAATGTCGCGCTGATCATCTTTGGTTGGCGTCGCTATCGTGAGCTATCGGCAGAAGTGGCAGTGCGCCGCCTCGCCGAGGAACAGGCGCGAACGCTCGCCGAAACCGACCCGCTGACCAGCACGCTCAATCGCCGCAGCTTCAGCGGGGAGC
>JBIPOX010000042.1:0-7566 GCA_044378785.1 Novosphingobium sp. | reverse complement strand
TCCGCGCCATCCCGCACAATGCGATCCTCCAGCAGCTCGGCTATCCGGTCAACGTGATTGCCGGGATCGGCACTGCCTCGGAAGGCAACCGCGAGGCCATCGCCCAATTGCTGCGCGAGAGCGATCGCGGCGGCCAGCTGGTGCGGCTGGTGCGCAGCGCCAATGCGCTGGCCAGCATCAAGACTGTCGCTGCCTTTGGCGAGCTGTTCAATTCCGCCTATTGGGCTAGCCGGCCCTATCGCGGCGACGAGCAGCACATCGCCGAAGCCTGCCAGACCCTGGCGGAGTACCTGACCAAGGACGACCGCACCGGCGTGTTCCGCCGCCTCGCTTCGCGCCTCAGGGTCGATTCGCTCAAGCTGCACCGCCTGCTCGATCTGGTCGGCGAGGATGTTCCTTTGCCCGAGCGCGAGGAGACCAGGCGCAGCCTCGGCGTGCTGCAGGCGCTGCGACTTGCGCTGTTCAAGCACATGTTCCTGCGCGCGGTCACGGTGCCCCCGTTCAGCCGCGCCAACGACATCAGCCGCGAGGACGTGCTCGAAATGGTCTTCACGCTGCGAATCGAGGATGCGCTGGCGCAGATGCGGCGCGCCTTTCCCACCCATTTTCCATCGATTACCGATTTCTCGGTCGCTGAGCCCAGCGACTATCCCGACGAGGGCGCCAGCGGCTATGCGCAGATCCACCGCGATTGCATCGATCCGATCGAGCGCGCGCAAGGTCTGGCGCTGCGCATCACCACTGCGATCGCCAACGAATTCGGGGCGCACGGTTAGCACTCGTGAGGAAATAGCAGTGCATTAACTTTCGCTGGCGCATGGTCTCGGCATGAGACGGGCTGCACTAGCCCTCTGGCGCGATCGGGCGATTTCGACGATAATGGCTAGCAACGATAACCCTTTGACCGAGCACGGATCGCGCGCATGATTTCCCGGGGGCCGATATTGCTGGCAGCAGCGTTTCTCTCACTCAGCGGGGTTGCCGCAGCCATGGTGCTGTCAGGCAATGCCGCGCCCCCAGCCAATCAATCGGACACGGTAAAATCGACCCAAGCCGCCCCTTCACCCGCAGCTGGCGCAAGCCCAGCGCCCGAGGCCGCAAAGATCGAGGAGAAACCGCCGGTCGACGATCATTTCGTGATCAAGCGGGTCCTGCCGATCACCGGGCCGATTAAATATGGCGAATGGCACTGGGACGAGGCGGGCGCACCCGAAAAGGGGCCGATTGTCATCACCGTCGATCTCGAGGCCCGCGTGCTCTCGATTTTCCGCGCCGGATACGAGATCGGAGCAACCGCCGTGCTGCTCGGAACCCAGGAAAAGCCGACCCCGACCGGGGTGTTCCCGATTACCCAGAAAAAGCGCCATCACGTTTCGAATCTGTATGGCGCGCCAATGCCTTACATGCAGCGGCTGACCAATGACGGTATCAGCCTCCACGCCTCGGAAGTGGAGTGGGGCTACGCAAGCCACGGATGCATCGGCATGCCGGAACCGTTTGCCGCCAAGGTCTTCGAGAAAACGGTCGTCGGCGACCGGGTGTTCATAACACGGGGCAAGATGGTCAAAATCGGTGACTCTCTTGTCGAATCGTGATAGCTTTTCTCTCAAGCTGATTGTACAGCTTACCGTGATCCCGGCCCCCTTGACCTGATCGGGATTCAGTCCGGCCTCCAAGTCGGATTGCCGGGGAAGCAATCCAGGGTAATTACAGGCCATCCTGGATTGCTTCGCCCCGGTAGCCTCCCTCCTTGATGAATCCGGATGAACGCAAGCTTTACGGCGCGCGCGTCGTGCCGTCCTGTCGCCGCTTGGGCGCAGTAGAGAACGTCCATCCGTCGCGTTCCGCGCGGGCAACCAGATTTCCGATCGAAGCCGGACTGCCCGATACAAGTGCTTCGAAAACCCCGGCAATCTGCCCACCGCGCGGTTCTTCGCCGCCCAGCTCGCTGACAATGCGCGCAATCACACGTAGAGCGACCGCGCGCGGTGCCCTGGCTCGATAGACCAGCCCGAACGGTTGCTTGCGCACCGATTCGTCCCACTCGCGCCGGGCGGCCCAGGCGAGCGCCTCGTCCGCATCGGCAAGGTGCGCGGCGCTCTGCGCTATCGCCAGCGGATCGAGCCAATCGGCCTGCGCCAGGGCCTTGCGCAGCCGCGCCCGGTCGAACCGCTGGTCGGCATTGCTGGGATCGGTGACCGGAACGATTCGCGCCGCCTGCGCGAGTCGCGCCAGCTCCTCGCGCCGCCAGTCGAGCAAAGGCCGAAGCACCGGCACCGCGCAGCCCGGCACCCGGCCGCGTTCGCGCGCACCGGCTAGCCCCGCCACGCCGCTTGCCCGGTTGAGCCGGAGCAGCAGGGTCTCGGCCTGATCGTCGGCATGGTGACCGGTCGCAATCGCGGCAAGCCCCTGCGCCTGGGCCCATTCGCCTAGTGCAGCATAGCGGGCCGCGCGCGCCTGTGCCTGCACGTTGCCCGGACCAAGCATGACCGGCAGGATCGCGTGCGGCACCCCCAGCCCGGCGCACAGTTCAGCAACGAACCTCGCTTCCTCGTGGTTCTCTGCGCGCAATTGGTGATCGACGGTTGCCGCCTCGACCCGTCCTGGCAAGGCCGCCGCGGCCAAGAGCAGCAAGGCGCAGGAATCGGGTCCGCCGCTTACTGCCAGGCCAAGCCGCGCCTCGGGTCGCTTCAGCTCGCCGGGCCAGATCCGCTCCAGCACGGCGACAAAGCGCCGAACCGGCGCGCCGTCGGGCAAGAACGGTTCAACCCGGACAGGTGAGGCCCCGACGCGTGCCATCGTACTGCCCCTTCAAGCGTCCGGCAGCTTCGGCCGCATAGGTTTCGCTGAACTCGGCCAAGGCAATGCAGGCGCGCTTGTTGTCCTTGAGCGCCTTCATCGCCACGCCCAGATAGAGCAGGCTGTCGGGCGCGCGCGCACCGGCCTTGTCGGCCTGGTAATTCTCAAGGAACCACTTGGCCGCCTCGGCAGCCTGACCATCGTCAAGGTAGGAGCGGCCAAGCAGGTTACGGCCCCAACTGATCCGGCGATGGCGCGGGTACTTGTCGACAAACAGCTTGAGCTGCTGGCGCGCCTCGGGGAAGAACTTCGCTTCCCACAAGCGGAAGCCATAGCTGTATTCATCGTCGCCCGGATCGCCGGTCGCCGGTTTCTCGATCGCGCGCACTGCGGCGAGCCGACTTGCCGTGGGAGAAGCTGCTGCAACCGAAGCCGTCGCAGGGGCAGCGGCAGGTGCAGACGCGGTCACCGCCGGTGCAGCGGCTGGCGTGCTGGCGGCCACGACAGGCGCGGTCGGCGTGGTCGCGCTCGTTGCTGGCACGCTCGCGGCAGGTGCCGGGGCAACTGCTCCAGCGACGGGGGCAACCACGCCCGTGGCCGGGGTTGTCGTGGCAGGGGCTGCCCCTGTTTCAGGCGTCCGCACGATCCCGGCCCGCGCCTCAAGCACTCCGATCCGGTTGGTGTTTTCCTCGACCAGACCGGTAAGCTGGGCAAGCTGCGCCTCAATTGCGTCCATCCGCGTCAGGATGTCGGTCACTGCCGAAGTCGAAGTCGGCGTGGCACTGGTCGTTCCGGTCTGGCCAGTGGTGACCTCGGGCTTGAAGAAACGCTCGTCACCGCCAGGGAAGACCTGACGCTGCAAGGCCCTGACTTCGGCTTCGACCTTGCGCAGCCGCGTCTCGCTCGCCGCGTCCTGCGCCGATACAGCCGAGGCCGAACCCGCCAGCAACGACGCTACAACCAAGAGCGAGACCGCCCTGGCGCCTGCGAACCGGTCGATCAAACCCCTCATTTCACCCGGACTCCTCGAACTGTCCAACCATGCGCGCTCTGTGCCAGCGCGGGCCCTTACCCGCGATGAACCAGACAGGCACAGCACCGGACCTGCTTGCCCAAGCGGCGCGCGCCTGTCGAGTTTCTACCGCGCCGAAACGGTGGAAGTTTGCGCGCCCGGTGCTGGTGAGGCGGGCGCGGCTGCTCCCGGTGCTAGGGTCGCGCCCGGTGCTGGCGGGGCTATGGGCGGTGGCGTCAAAAGGCTTGCCGGGGAGAGCGAAATCGAACGCAAGATCTCCGGCTTCTCGCGCAAACGGGGCAGCACCCGGTTGCCGACATCTATCCGCAAGACATCGGGCCGCGCGGTCGCAAGCACTGGACCCTGGGCCGTGGCCGGGACCGTGAAGCTTTCGTTGAGGGCCATTTCTTCTGGTAGAGCTGCGCGCCGGCGGCATCGCTCACTTTCACCCAGACCCCGTTTTCCAGCGCGGTAAGCCTGACCGAACCGCCAGGCGCGGGGGCAAGCGCAGCTGCCGGGCCTGACGATTGGGGCGGACTTGTCGCGGCGGGCGCAGGCTCACTGCCGCCGGGCAGGACAGCTGCCGGATCCAGGAAGCTTCGGCCGAACACAAACAGCAGCACCAGCAGGGCAACTGCCCCGAGCGCGGCAAGCCAGGCGATCGGCACCGAAGGAACCCGGGCAGGATCGCCCGGCTCGAAGTTCTCTGTCGCCTGCGAGCGCGGATTGAGTTCCTCGTGCCGGTCAAGCTCGGAGCGAACCGCAGCAACAATGCTGTCTTCGTCGAGGTCGAGCGTACGCGCATAGGTCCGGCTGAAACCGATCGCATAGGTCCGGCTGGCGAGATCGGAATAGCGGTCCTCCTCAAGCGCGAGCAGGTGGCACTTGGCAATGCGGGTGCGCGCGGCGATTTCGTCAAGCTCAAGCCCGGCGGCAAGGCGCGCTTCGCGCAGCCTACCCCCCGCAGTCAGCAGCGGCAGCTCGCCGGTCTGTCCGTCATCCTGCGCCATGCCGCTCCTGCGCGTTAGGGGCCGTATTGATCGGCCGCACGAAACGACGCAAACTGGCCATAGTCAAGTCCTCTTGTCCGGTACAAGCGCAAGTGTCACCAGTTGGTCGCAGCAATGCGGCAAACCGGCGCAGCGCGTCGCCAGCCCGTTCAGTCCAGCACGATCGACTGCGCCGCGGCCCAGTCGGTCAGCGCAGTCCGCACGTCCGGCGGCGGGCTTGCCACCCAGCCGGCCATGGCGCTCTCGAGCTGCGCAACGTCAAGCTGACTGACGAGCTGCTTGATCGGCCCAACAGCGGCAGGCGTGATGGACAATCGGCGGATGCCGAGCCCGATCAGTGCCATAGCCTCGATCTGGCGTCCGCCCATTTCGCCGCACACCCCGATCTGGACGGGATGGCCGGCCAGCCCCTTCACCACCCGGTCGAGGAACCGCAGGATCGAGATGCTCAGCCAGTCGTAACGCTCAGCGAGCTTGGGGTTGGCGCGGTCGGCGGCGAACAGGAACTGGGTAAGGTCGTTGGTGCCGATCGACAGGAACGAAATCTTCGGAGCCAGGAGATCGAGCTGCTCGGCTAGCGAAGGCACCTCGAGCATCACGCCGTAACGGATGACCTCGGGCAGAACCCGCTTTTTCTGACGCAGGAAGTCGATCTGGGTGTCGAAGATGGCTTTCGCCGCATCGAATTCCCACGCCTCGCTAACCAGCGGAAACATCACGTTGAGCTTGCGGCCCGCTGCTGCCTCGAGCAAGGCCCGCGCCTGGACCTTGAGCAGCCCGTCGCGTTCGAGCGCGAGGCGCAGTGCCCGCCAACCCATCGCCGGGTTTTCTTCCAGCTCGCCACCGTCGTGGCGCAGGTAAGGCAAGGTCTTGTCGCCGCCGATATCGACCGTGCGGAAAGTCACCGACTTGTCGCCTGCACCTTCGAGCACTTCGCGATAGAGCCGGGTCTGGCGCTCGCGCGCAGGCAGCGTTGCCGAAACCAGGAACTGGAACTCGGTGCGAAACAGGCCGATCCCGTCGGCGCCGGTCAGGCTCAGGTTGGCCATGTCCTCGCGCAGGCCGGCATTGATCATCACGACGATGCGCTGGCCATCCTTGCTGACGGGCGCGACATCGCGCAGCGCGGCATAGACGGCCTGCCGCTCGCGGTTGCGCGCAGTGCGAATCTCGAAACCCTCGACCATTGCCGGCAGGGGCCGCACGGTGACTGTGCCGCGCTCGGCATCGAGCAACAGCTCCTCGCCTTCGCGAACCTTGCTGCGCATCCCGCGCACCCGGCCCAACACCGGAATGCCCATGGCGCGTGCGACGATCACTACGTGGCTGGTGAGCGAGCCTTCCTCGAGGATCACGCCCTTAAGCCGCCGCCGGTCGTATTCGAGCAGTTCGGCCGGGCCAAGATTGCGCGCGATCAGTACCGTGTCGCTGCGCAGGCCCTGGCTTGCGGCCGTGCCGATCTGGCCCGAAACGATGCGCAGCAGCCGGTTGGCGAGGTCTTCCAGATCATGCATCCGGTCGGCCAGCAGGGGATCGTCGATCTGGCGCATCCGCATGCGAGTGCGCTGCTGCACGCGCTCGATCGCGGCCTCCGCGGTCAGTCCGGAATCGATCGCCTCGTTGATGCGCCTCGTCCAGCCCTCGTCATAGGCGAACATCTTGTATGTCTCGAGCACCTCGACATGCTCGCCGCCCATGCCGAATTCAGCTTGCCCTGCCATCCGGTCGATCTGCTCGCGCATCTTGTCGAAGGCGAGCAGGACGCGCTGGCGCTCGGCCTCGGTATCCTCGGCAACGACATGTTCGATGGTAATGCGGGGCTGATGAAACACCGCGCTGCCCATTGCCAGACCCTTGACCAGGGTAAGGCCGCGCAGCTGCTCGGGCCCGGACGCGGCAGCCCCGGCACCGCCGCGCTCCTCCTCGTCGATCAGACCGGCATTGGCGATCAGTTCGGACAGGACCATGGCGACAGTCTGCAGCGTTTCGACCTCGACTTCCTCGTAACGGCGCGGATCGACATGCTGCACCGAGAGCACGCCAACGACGCGTTCGCGATGGACGATCGGCACGCCTGCGAAGGAGTGGAACCGTTCCTCA
This sequence comes from Novosphingobium sp., assembly GCA_044378785.1. Lineage (GTDB taxonomy): Bacteria > Pseudomonadota > Alphaproteobacteria > Sphingomonadales > Sphingomonadaceae > Novosphingobium. The sequence goes on along the minus strand of JBIPOX010000042.1, from coordinate 645 downwards.
CCGGTTTCGGGGCGATAGGAGAAGTCGGGATGGGCAGCCGCCTCGGCGAGATTGAGCGTCTCGCTGCGCTCGGCAATGGTGCCGACGAGGCCCTCGCCAATGCCCATCCGGGTGACGTGGACGGCCTCCTGGGCAAGGCCGCGCGTCGCGAACAGTTCGAGCATGCCCTCGCGCAGGAGGTAGATCGAACAGACCTCGCTATCGAGGCAGTCGCCGATGACTTCGACAACGACATTGAGCTTGGCCTGGGCATTGCTGCGCGACGCCATCACCTCGTGAAGGCGTGTCAGGATATTGCGCGATGCTTCGACGGCCGAGTGGTACATGTCGGCAGCCTAGCGCAAAGCGCCCGGTTTGGGAACGCGATCGGTGAATGACCGCTACAATAGCGGAATTGTGTTGCGCGTCAGTGGCGCAACATGGCTTCCTTGATACGCAGTTTCCGCTTCTTGAGGTCCTGAATCACACCATCGTCAGGCAGAGGTCGGCTCAATTCTTCGTGGAGCTGACGCTCGATACCGGAATGCTTGAGCTGCAGGGCGCTGAGATGCGAGTTCTCCATAGACGGTCCTCCTCAAAAGGGCCGAACCTGCTCGCCGACTCGACATAGCTGATCCGGCACAACCTGCATGAAATCATAGTCGG
>JBIPOX010000085.1:0-5795 GCA_044378785.1 Novosphingobium sp. | reverse complement strand
CGAAGAGCCTTAACGACAATTCTGCAAGGCTATCGACAGGTCGCGGTATTGCCGCGCCGAACCGCAACGCTTATCAGCGCGCGAAGGCTGAAAAAGGCGTCGCCCGACGTGACCGAAGAAGAACTGCGCAAGCGCCTCGGCGTCCTGAAGATCGAGCATCGCGACCTCGACGCGGCTATCGATGCGCTCGAAGCGGCAGGCTCTACCGACCAGTTGCAGATCGCCCGGCTGAAAAAGCGCAAGCTGTTACTCAAGGACCAGATCGCCCGGATCGAGGACTATCTGATTCCCGACATCATCGCGTGAAATCACGCATCTGGTCCGCCATTAACCGTACCGCTTTCGGACAGTTGGAAATGAGGCCCGGATTGTCCCCGGATCGCCATTGCACGAAGACCTGCTTCGGCAATAACGCGAGGCAGGATGGGTGAACCGGCAAGCATAAACCCCCACATCGTGGAGGGCATGTACTGTGAGGCATTGGTGCTCGCAGACGAGATTCGCGCCGCTTTCTCGCTGGCGCGGCGCACCGATCCGGCTGGCAACGACGAGGACCTGATCCGGGTGGCGCTGTCCTGCGAGGGGCTGCGCACGACGACGCGGATCATGCACGCGCTCGCCTGGCTGCTCAATCAGCGGTCCTACTTCCTGGGCGAACTGACCGATTACCAGCTGCGCCGCCATGGCAAGCTGTCGCGCAACCTCAAGGGCCCCGATCCCGACAACCTGGCGCTGTTGTCGCAGGACATCCGCGACCTAGTCGACGAGACCGAGCGATTCTATCGGCGGCTGCTGCGCCTCGACGAGGAGTGGCGACAGAGCCCGCCCAACCCGCCGAGTGCGATCGACGCCCTGCGCAAGCGGGTGCTGCGCAGCGCCTGAAGCTACTTAAACGCTTGCAAGCGCGGTGCGCCACGCTTGCAACCGGTTTTCGCGGGCGCCTTGTGCCATGTCGGGAGCGAACCGGGTCACCCCGCCGCGCATGGCTGCCGCGGCGGCCTCGAGCGAGTTGAACAGCCCGCTGCCGACGCTCGCCAGTATCGCTGCGCCCAGCGCAGTCGTCTCGACCGAGGCTGGGCGCTCAACCACAAGGCCGGTCAGATCGGCGATATCCTGCGCCATCCAGTCATTGGCGCTCATCCCGCCATCGATCGCGAGGTTGCTCCAGCTTGCGCCATCGGCGGCAAAGGCGCTTGCCAGATCATGGGTCTGGTGTGCCATCGCCTCAAGCGCGGCGCGAGCGATGTGCGCCCTGCCTGCCGTGAAACTGAGGCCGCAAACCAGCCCGCGCGCTTCCGGCCGCCAATGCGGCGCGCCTAGCCCTGACAGAGCAGGCACGATGACAACCCCGGCATTGTCGGCAACGCTGCGTGCCAAGGCCTCGGTTTCGGACGCGCTGGCGATCACGCCAAGGCTGTCGCGCAACCACTGGATCAGGCTCCCGGCAACGAAGATCGATCCTTCGAGCGCATAGCTACGCTGCCCGTTCGACTGGCTGAGCACAGTAGCCAGCAAGCGGTTGCGCGAAACCGGCGGTGTCTCGCCCATATTCGACAGGACGAAAGCGCCGGTGCCATAGGTCGCCTTGGTCTGGCCCGGCGCAAGGCAGCCCTGGCCAATGGTTGCCGACTGCTGATCTCCCACCAGCCCGCAAATCGGGATTGCAGCACCGAGAACCTGTGCAGCGCACTTTGCCAGCATGCCATGCGTATCGACCACTTCGGGCAAGGCAGCCAAGGGCACGCCGAACAGGTCGCACAGCCCCGCATCCCAGCTCGCACCGGCCAGCGCCAGCAGGCTCGTGCGGCTGGCGTTGCTTGCGTCGCTGAGGTGGGCACCGCCGGTGAGTTTGAATGCCAGCCAGCTTTCGATCGTCCCCAGGGCCAGAGTGCCCTGCGCGGCAGCACTCCGCACCTGTTCGTCATGGTCGAGCAGCCAGCGCATCTTGGTGGCCGAGAAATAGGGGTCGAGCAGTAGCCCGGTCTGCTGCTGCACCCAAGGCTCATGACCCGCTTCGCGCAGTTCGGCGCAGAAATCGGCAGTGCGCCGATCCTGCCAGACAATCGCGCGGGCCAGCGGCTCGCCGTTCGCCTTGTCCCAGGCAACCACGGTCTCGCGCTGGTTGGTCAGGCCAATCGCAGCGATCCGCTGTGCCCCGCCCAGCTCGCCGACAACCTGCCGGGCGGCATCGAGCGTGAGGCGCCAGATCTCGTTTGCATCATGTTCGACCCAGCCCGGGCGCGGATAGTGCTGGCTGATCGGATGCTGCGCGCTTGCCAGCACCGCGCCGTCCGGCGCGAAGGCCAGGGCGCGGGTCGAGGTCGTACCCGCATCGATCACCAGCACCACTTCGCCTGAACCGGACATCGCCATTCCTTTCCCTATCCCTCGCACGGCTCGACATCGGCGCGCACGCGGGCCATATCGTGGCCATGGAATCCGCAGCAGACAAGCCGCCCTATGCGATTGCCGAGCCGGTCGCGCCTTTCGTTCGTCGCGTATTGGCCCGCAATCCCTCGTTTTTCACCTATAGCGGCACCCAGAGCTATCTCGTCGGCACAGAACATGAGGTCGCGGTAATTGACCCCGGACCGGACGAGGCCGACCATGTCGAGGCGCTGATCGCGGCGATCGGCAAGGCGAAAGTCGTCGCGATCTGCTGCACCCATACCCACAAGGATCACTCCCCGGCCGCCGCCGCGCTGGCTTCGGCGACCGGCGCGCGCATCTATGGCTGTGCACCCTTGGCGCTGAGCGACGACGGACCGCGCATGGATGCCTCGTTTGACACCGGCTATGCGCCTGACGGCGTCATGGCAGACAGCGACGCGATTGGCGGCAACGGCTGGGAACTGTCCGCTGTCCACACCCCCGGACACACCTCGAATCACCTGTGCTATGCGCTAAATAGCTCGCAGGCACTGTTCACCGGCGATCACGTCATGGGCTGGTCGACTACCGTGGTCTCGCCGCCCGACGGCGACATGACTGCCTATATGGAAAGCCTGACCAAGCTCTACGAGCGCAGCGACGAGGTCTATTTTCCCGCGCATGGCGCGCAGGTCGACAAGACCCGCCAATTCGTGCGCGGCATGATCGGCCACCGCCGCCAGCGCGAGAACCAGATCCTGCGCCTGATGGGCGAAGGCGTGGTCCGCATTCCCGACATGGTCCCGCAAATGTACAAAGGGGTCGACCAGCGGCTGTGGCCGGCTGCCGAACGCTCGGTGCTCGCCCACCTGATCGATCTTGAGCGCAAGGGCCGCGCGGTGCGCAGCGAAGACGCCTGGTCGCCTACATGAATGCTCCTTCGCCCGAGGCACCGCGCATGAACCTTGCGCGCGTGCAAGCCGTGCCCTGGCTGCTATTTATCCTGATGATCGGGCTTGCCGCCTGGCTGGCGATGAAGGCCTTCGCGCCTCAGGACAACGGGAGCCCGGTCGCCGCGACGCTGGTGGCCTTTGAAAAGCAGAACCGGCTGACCGTGTTCAGCGCCGAGCTTGCCCCGGTGGTCTCGGCCGAGGACAGCCGCTTGCTGGGCCTGGTCAATTCGCGGCAGGTCGCAGTGATCCCGGCGCGGGTCGACTACACGCTCGACCTGTCGGGCATGGACGCCTCGCGGCTGGATTGGGACGCGGAAAAACAGGTGCTGACCGTGCGCCTGCCGCCGCTCACCACCAGCAAGCCCAATCTCGACGAAGCGCGCGCGCAATATCTGCGCGAAGGGGTGTGGATCAGCCGCGAGGCGCAGGACAGCCTGAGCCGCAAGAACATGGCGGCAGCCGAAAAACTCGCGCTCGAACAGGCAGTCAACCCGGTGCTGCTTGGCCTGGCCCGCACCGCTGCAAAGGATGCGATCCGCCAGAACCTGGCGATCCCCTTGCAGGTCGCAGGTTTCGATGACGCCAGCGTCGAGGTCCTGCTGGACGGCGAGGAGCCGCCCGCCTCAGCCCCGGATTGAGCCTGACCGAATATTGACCTATTCCCGCTTCGGGAAGCGCAGCAGGGGAGAGCGGGCTTGGGACAGATCGAAGACATCAGGATTATCCAATTGCCCGCGGACGCGCCGTTCTTCCGGGTCATGGCGATTGTCATGTCGGCCACCATCGTCGCTGGCTTCGCGCTCAATCTGGCGATGCACCGATCCACTTTCGACGTGCCGCTCACTTATCATGTCCACGCTTTCGTGTTTTTCGGCTGGGTCGCGCTCTATCTGGCGCAAGCCTGGACCATCGCATCGGGCCGCAAGCAGCTGCACCGCAGTCTCGGCAAGCTGGCCTACCTGTTCATTCCGGCCATGGTGGCGATGGGCCTGGTCATCTCGATCGTCTCGCTGCGGCGCAGCGGGGGGCCGTTTTTCTTTGACCAGAACGAATTCCTGTTCAGCAATGTCCTGTTGTTGCTGCTGTTCGGCGTGTTCGCATTCGCGGCGCTGACGGTACGGCGCCGTACCGGCTGGCACCGGCGGCTGATGCTGATGGCGATGACCGTGCTGACCGGGCCGGGTATTGGCCGGCTGCTGCCGATGCCGCTGCTGATTCCGAACGCGTGGTTGATCGGTCAGGCAGTGACGCTGGTGTTTCCGTTCGTCGCCATGATCTACGAGTGGCGAACGCGAGGGCGCGTCCACCGCGCCTATCTGTGGGGCATAGCCGCGATCGTGGCGGTGCAGGCCATGGCCTCGATCCTGGCCTACAGCGCCTGGGGCATCGGGGTGACCGAACAGGTCCTCGCCGGATCGCCAGGAGCGCAGCGGCCGATTCAGGCTTTCCTGCCGCCCGGATTTTCGATGTGATCAGCCACATCCGCGCTTGATCCGGGGCAAAGCCGGGGCCATCTGGGGCGTTCCTCCTGCAAGGAACCTGCGATGACCGTAATGCCGCGCGAAAACCTCTCCGGGCTCGACCTGCTGGCCGAGATCGACCGGCTGCGCAAGGAGCGCAACGCCGTCATCCTCGCGCACTATTACCAGAAGCCGGAAATCCAGGACCTTGCCGATTTCGTCGGCGACTCGCTGGAACTCTCGCGCAAGGCAGCAGCCACCGATGCCGAGGTTATCGCCTTTTGCGGGGTCAAGTTCATGGCTGATACCGCCAAGATCCTCAGCCCCGAAAAGATCGTCGTGCTGCCCGATCTCAATGCCGGATGCAGCCTTGAGGATTCGTGCCCGCCCGAGAAATTCAAGGCCTTCCGCGAAGCCCATCCCGATCACATCGCACTGACCTATATCAATTGCTCGACCGAGGTGAAGGCGCTGTCCGACATCATCGTCACCTCATCGAGCGCCGAGACCATCCTCCAGCAGATCCCCGCCGACCAGAAGATCATCTTCGGGCCGGACCGCCACCTTGGCGGCTGGCTCTCGCGCAAGTTCGGGCGCGAGATGCTGCTCTGGCCGGGGGTCTGCATCGTCCACGAGGCGTTCAGTGAGACCGAGCTGCTCAAGCTCAAGGCACAGAACCCTGGCGCACCGGTTGCCGCGCACCCGGAATGCCCACCGCACATCCTCGATCACGCCGATCTGGTCGGTTCGACCAGCGCGATCCTGAATTATGCCAAGACCTTCGACGGCGACACCCTGATCGTCGCGACCGAGCCGCACATCATCCACCAGATGGAAAAGGCGCTGCCAGAAAAGACCTTCATCGGCGCGCCAGGCGCGGACGGCCAGTGCGCCTGCAACATCTGCCCCTACATGGCGCTCAACACGCTCGAGAAGCTGTACCTGGCGCTGCGCGACCTCAGCCCGCGCGTCGAAATCGAGGAAGGCTTGCGCATCAGGGCCAAGGCCAGCC
>JBIPOX010000362.1:0-3964 GCA_044378785.1 Novosphingobium sp. | reverse complement strand
CGCAGGCTTGTTCATGGTGACAAGGTATATCCTCTATTCGCTGTTCGCAGGCAAGCGCGTCGTTTAGGTGCATGGCGCCGCCTCCCGGTAAGACGAAGATGTGGCCGATACCTTCATCTGCAAGACGGTGCAGGATCCAGTCCGCCACTCGCATAGTATTTGAAGAGTTATCACTCATTCTTATTTAATCCATCCAGTAAGTTAGCCATGTCTTTCGGTTATCGATTTGATTGATCGATTCATCCGTATAAAACGAATCGTTCTTATGGTGCGTTGTGGATATTTCTTCCATAATTGCGCCAGTTGGACTCATCCAGGAATGACGCACACCAGGCTCGACATGTATCACATCTCCTTGCTTGTGATTTGTTGTTATGCCATTCAAAGTAATTTCCACTTCGCCATGAACAATGTGAAAGGTTTCGTCCTTTTGATTATGGTACTGCTCGGGATGAATTTGTCCGGGTAGAGACACGAGAAGCTTTTTGCAATACCCTCTATTCACCACGGTAATCAGGGTCAGCCCCACCTCGTTAAAACGCTGCAAGCCATAATGATGAGATATTTCAAGATCAGCGCCTCCCGGAATCGTTATGTTGCTTTCGGCCAGAATAGCTTTGACTTTTTGTGCCGCTTCCCAAGCCAAAGCGCGAACATCGGTTCGCTGGCTATTAGCCTCAGTCACGGCTCCGTCCTTTCGGATATCGGCAGTAGCGGTAAAATTTGTATATTTTGACCAGTCGTTTGCGGTAAATTGCCCATCCTCGGGAGGGAAAGCAAAATACACATCTTCACGCTTGAGCGTTCCGCCTGCATGAATATCATGATTAACAAATATACCGCGCCGCAAGGAGCGAAGGCTTGCCAGTTCATTCTTGTTATCCGGGAGGCGCTCGCTGCCCACGCCGCACAGGATAGTTGCATAACGGGCTGCATCCAACCATGCCCTGATCTGTTGGGGGTTTGCTGAGTAGGCATTCAAAGGGTATTGATCTGTCGCGACACCTACGTGTTTCTCAAAAACCTGTGCACCCTTGGCGATTGCAAGTTTTATGATGTCTGTATTAGCGGGATTCTCGTGGGTAGAGAAACCAATTCGCACCCCAGGATATCTTTCTTTAAGAAAATCAATCTGACTGACATGAATTTTTTCATCGGCTGTAGGATATTCTCCTACACAGTGGAGAATGGCGAAATCCTTGTTACGGTGCTGAAAAAAACTGACAACTCGGTCTATATCCTCAACGGTTGCACCTGCCGTCGATGCAATAACAGGCCTATCGGTTGCGGCTACCCGCTCTAACAAAGGCCAATCGGTGAAAGAACAACTTGCTATCTTAATGATGTCAAGGTTCTGATCTTCAATGATGCCAACCGAGTCTTCATCAAATGGAGTGGACATCACAAGAAATCCGTTGTTCCTCATCTCGGCGATGAGACAATCAAAATCCGAATGCGCTAAGCGGGTTTCCTGAAACCGCTTGATATATTTTATATCCTCCCGCCCCTGCAGCGCAGGATGGATGAAGGTATCTAAATTTCTATATTGCAACTTGAAGGCAAAGTTGAATTCCGGAAATTGCCGGCATACGTTACCGAACTGGCGAATAACTTCCAACCCATGGGCTATATCGCCCATGTGATTATTGGCCATTTCCAGCACAAATAGTTGATCTGGGATTTTTTTGCTCATACAAAACTGATAGTCAAAGTTTTAGAGAATTATCAATTACAAAGAAAGTAGGACAAAGCCGCTCACCGTGCACATAACGCATAGTACTCGATTGATTTGGTTTGCTGGAGAAAATCACCCGCTTCTGCCAGTTTGATAAATCGCGTAATTGATCTTAAGTTTGCCGCAAGAGTGCCTCAATCTGCCCTGCAGCATACTCCAGCATCTCTTCCGTCAAGGCCGGCTGCACTCCAATCCAGAAGGTGTGGTTCATGACGATGTCTGTCTGCGTGAGATCGCCGCTGACACGGTAGTGCTGGCCCTGCATGTATGGCTGGCGGGTGAGGTTACCAGCGAACAAAAGACGGGTGCCGATTTTGTGAGCATCGAGGTGACGCAGCAGGTCGACACGCTGGATGCCGCTCTCGGGGCGGATGGTAATGGGGAAGCCGAACCAGGATGGGTCGGATTGGGGGGTGGCTTCGGGGAGGATGAGCCACTCCTCGCAGCTTTTCAGGCGCTGTTTGAGCCAGGCAAAGTTGTGCTTGCGGGCAGCAATGAAGCCTTCGAGGCGATCCATCTGGGCCAGGCCGCAGGCAGCTTGCATGTCACTGATCTTGAGGTTGTAGCCGACGTGCGAGTAAGTGTACTTGTGATCGTAGCCTTCCGGCAGATCGCCCAATTTCCAGCAAAAGCGCTTGCCGCAACTGTTGTCCTCTCCGGGGGCGCAATAGCAGTCGCGGCCCCAGTCGCGGAAGGATTCGATGAGGGGCTTGAGCTTACCGCTGTCGGTATAGACGGCCCCGCCCTCGCCCATAGTAATGTGGTGGGCCGGGTAAAAACTGAGGGTGCCGATGTCGCCAAAGGTGCCGACCAGACGCGGAACACCGGCGGGGATGACCTCACGTCGGCCCTTGGGATGTTCGATATTCGGCGTGTAAGTGGTACCCAGCGCATCACAGGTGTCCTCAATGACCCAAAGATCATATTGGCGGGCTAGGCGCATGACGGTATCCAGGTCAAACGGGTTGCCGAGGGTATGGGCCAGCATGATGGCGCGGGTTTTGCCGGTGATGGCCGCTTCGATCTTGGTCGGGTCGATGTTGTAGGTGGGAATATGGACATCGACGAAGACGGGGACGAGGCCGTATTGCAGTAGCGGATTGAGCGTGGTGGGGAAGCCGGCGGCGACGCTGATGACTTCATCGCCCGGCTTCAGGGCCTTATCGCCGAGCTTGGGCGAGGTGAGCGCGGCCAGGGCCAAGAGGTTGGCTGAGGAGCCGGAGTTGGTGGTGAGGCAGTGCTTGACTCCAAGGAACCCCGCCAGGCGCTGTTCGAAAGCGGCGTTGAAGCGGCCGGTGGTCAGCCAGCCATCCAGCGATGCGTCCACCATGTGCTGGATTTCCGGCGTGCCAATCAGCTTGCCGGAGGGTGGGACGGGAGTGGCTCCGGGGTTGAAGGGTTGGGACGGATGCCCAAAGCGCTGAAAGCCCTGGACGTCATCGGCGATCACATGACGGTAGATCCGGGCCATAGCGGCCACCGTGAGTTCGGCCCAGGGCTTGATGACCAGCGACTCGTTCAGAAGGTAGGCCTTTTCCAGCCGGAGATAGCTGTTTAGCGGTAATGGGTCACCGGCGTAATCTTCCAGAACCAGGTGTTTGGCGTGTTCCCTTTCTGCCGGAGGCGTGGTGGTGATGAAAAGAAATCGGGCATCACCCAAGGCATCCCCATCAGTCAGCGCCAGTGCCGGCCGTTTTTTGCTCTCGGATAGATCCGTGAACGGAAATGGCATCTGGTAGATGACGCCCGCACGGATTTTAGAGGTCATTCCAGGCGTCCTCGGCGGGTGAGTTCAAGACCTTCAGGGCGAACCCGGTTTGACTCTGCAGGCGAGCCAGCATGACCCTCTCTGTCCCTGGCTCAGCGGGCATGTCGACGGCTTCAATAATCACCCGCACCTGGGTGCCGGGCGGGTGGTCGAGGCGAAGGTGCAGGTAACCCTGGTCGTCCAGGGTAGCAATGCGCTCGGTGGCTGGCATGGGGGTTCTCCTAAAAGTGGGGTGAGGGCCCGGAGTGCTGAGGTAGCGTTCCCATTCGGCATCCTCTGCAGGGTCATCTTCGGTCACAGCGGCATAAGCGGCAATATTAAAATCTTCGTCCTGCCCGGGCAGAATATTGGTGGGCAAGGAGATTTTTGGCGCTCTTCCATTTCGAGTGGAACTGGGTCTAGGCTGATGCCCCTGAGTCACGCTTATTGAGGTCACGTTCTGATGGATTCCACGTTGTTGT
>JBIPOX010000198.1:0-3964 GCA_044378785.1 Novosphingobium sp. | reverse complement strand
AGAGCGCGATCATCAGCACTACCAGCCCGGTGACCAGCGGCGGCAAGGCATAGCGGATGCGCTTGACGAAAAAGCTCAGCAGATACTGGAACAGTCCGCCAATCAGGCCTGCGGTCATCAGCACTGCCATCGCGCCGCTGCCCTGCTCCTGCGCGACCGGGATCATGATCGGCAGGAAAGCGAAGCTGGTGCCATGGACGATCGGCAAGCGCGCACCGATCGAGCCCACGCCGATCGTCTGCAGCAGGGTTGCGACGCCGGCAAAGAACATCGCCATCTGGATGAGATAAATGAGATCGGAGGTGTCTGCCGATCCGAAGCCAAAACCGGCGGCCCCGGCAACGATGATGGCAGGCGCGATATTGCTGACGAACATCGCCAGCACATGCTGGATGCCGAGCGGGATCGAGACGGCAAGGCCCGGGTTGTAGTCGGGATCGCGCGCCTTGTCGGGCGGGATCAGGCCACGATAGGGCGATGCTGTCGGCGCTTCCTGCGTTGTCATGCAGCCTCCATCAGCCTTGCGAGCGATCTTTCGGCATCCTCGACAATGCGGTTTGCATCGAACGTCACCAGTTCGCCGCCGCGCACCACTGCGCGCCCTTCAACAAAGAGATCGCGCACGCCGCCGGGCGGTGCCAGCACCAGTCCCGCCAGCTTGTCCCAGGCCCCGGTCGCGGCCACTTCACGCATTGGCCAGATCGCCAGGTCGGCGCGCTTGCCCGGCGCAAGCATGCCGCAATCGCTGCGCCCCAGAACCTTTGCCCCGCCGCGCGTTGCCAGCCGCAGCGCCTCGCGCGGGCTCATCGCCCCTGCCCCGAGAGCGACCCGTTGCAGCAGCATCGCCTGTCGCGCCTCGAGCAGGAGATGGGCGCTGTCGCTCGAAGCCGATCCGTCGACGCCCAGACCGACCGGAACCCCCGCGTCACACATCGCCCGCACCGGCGCGATCCCCGAGCCAAGGCGGCAGTTCGAGCAGGGACAATGCGCCACGCCAGTGCCGGTGCTTGCGAACAAGGCAATCTCGGCCGGGTCGAGTTGAACGCAATGCGCGTGCCAGACATCCGGGCCGAGCCAGCCCAGCTGCTCGGCGTATTCGCCGGGACGGCAGCCGAACCGTTCGAGCGAGAAGGCGACATCATCAGCATCCTCGGCGAGATGGGTGTGCAGCATCACCCCCTTGTCGCGGGCCAGCAGCGCCGTCTGGCGCATCAGGTCGCGGCTCACCGAAAACGGCGAGCACGGTGCAAGGGCAATGCGCAGCATCGCCCCCTCGGCGCTGTCGTGCCAGGTCTCGATCAGGCGCTGGCTGTCGACAAGGATCGCCTCCTCATCTTCGACGAGCGCATCGGGCGGGAGGCCCCCTGCACTCTCGCCTAAGCTCATCGAGCCGCGCGTCGCATGAAAGCGCAGGCCTATATCGCGCGCCGCGTCGATCGAATCGTCAAGCCGCGCGCCATTGGGAAACAGGTACGTGTGATCGGAGGTCAGCGAGCAGCCCGACAACGCCAGTTCCGCCAGCCCCAGCCGGGTCGCGGCGCGCATGTCTTCCGGCCAATAGTGCGCCCAGATCGGATAGAGCCGCTTGAGCCAGCCGAACAGCGAGGCGTCGGTCGCACCGGGCACCGCGCGGGTCAGCGACTGGAACAGGTGGTGATGGCAATTGACCAGGCCGGGCGTGACCACGCAGCCGGAGGCATCAACGATCTCGTCGGCCTGTTCGGCCAAGGCGGCAAGCTCGACGGTTGAGCCCACCGCCTCGATCACTCCGTCCCTGAAGGCAATCGCGCCGTCCGCCACCTCGCGCTCGGCATCGTCCATGGTCGCGAGCACGTCGGCGTTTCGGACCAGTATCAGACCCATTGCCGCAATGCTCCCACCCCCGCACGGCGCATTTCAGGGCCCGGCTTGCTTTGGCAGGCCCTGATTGGCAAGGATCGCATCGACTACCCGTGAGCCGACCAGATAGAGGTTCTCGACCGACGCCTTGAGCCCGGCATAGCCCTCGTTCTCGCGCAGCAGATAGGTCGCTGCATCGACGCCGGGCGGCGGCATCGTGTAATTGCTGCCTGCGCGCATCACCAGCACCCGGTCGATATCGGCCCGGCCGATCCGGTCGAGATAGGTCAGCGACTGGACAACGCCGGTATCCTCCATCGCCGAGGTGACAAATTCGCCATTGCCCGAAGTCCAGTAATCCACCCACCAGTTGGCCCAGTCGTTGAGCTTGCTGCCGTGCCAGAAGGTCATGGCTGCAAGCTGATCGCCTCCCAGCACGAACGGCGGCTTGCGGGCATTGGGATGCCCGGTGAACTTCATCCGTTCGGCGCGGATCGCCGGATCGTCGGGCAGGACCATGTCCTTGGTGATCGCATGGGCCCAGTCGACGAGTTGCGGATTGAGCGAGAACATTTCCCCGCCCGAGGCGTCGGGTGGCTGCTTCAGAGCGTTGGGTCCACCGGAATGGCGGGGGAAATACCCAAATTTCCAGTCCGCCGGGATCTCGCGCGGATCGATCTCGTGGGCCAGGTCGCCATCGACGACATGGCGTGCCCAGGCGACAGAGCCGATCGAGGCATCCTCAGGGTCGATCCCCGCTATCCCTGCTACCAGCCAGTAGGCCGAGGACAGGTCGAAGCGCTGATCGAGGCCGAGCGCCATCGTCGCCGCAGTCGAACGCGCGGTGCCGATCCCGGTCACCATGCCCAGCACCTGCGTGTCGGGGTTGTAATAGAGATCGTGGAACGATTGCGGGAAAGGAATGCGCATGGTCAGGCCCCGGCGCTCTTTCCACAGCTGGAACTCACCGGCGACATCGCCCTCGTCCTTGCCGATCTCGAACAGCGAGACGATCACTACCTTGACCGGCAGCGGATTGGCGCAGGCTTTGCCGGGCATGCAGGACAACGCGGCAGGAGGCGCTGCCACAACAGACTGAGCGACCGCCGGGCGGACGATCAGGGCAGCGAGGGCGAGCACTGCAATGCCGAGCGAGCGCATGACGAGACTAGAGGGCGGCATTGGCGCTCGCCGCAAGATCCACTTCGGCCTTGAACCCGGCCTTGCGCGGCTCATCGAGCCACGAGGCCTCGAAGCCGTTGCGCACCAGCCGCACCATCTCCTCGCGCGAGAACTCGCCCTCTTCCTGCAGTTCGAACAGGTTTTCGTTGAGGTAGGCACGGAAGTAGGCCGGATCGTCGGAATTGATCGTGACGCACATGCCGCAATCGAGCATGTCGCGGATTTCGGATGAAGTCAGAGATTGCACGACGAAGCGGTTGGATACCGGGCACACCGTCAGGCCCAGCCCGCGCTCGGCAATCTTGGCGCACAGGACGTCCGATTCGAGCGAATTGACGCCATGGTCGATGCGGTCGACACCGATTTCGTCGAGCACCTGACGAATGTTTTCGAGCGTGTCCTGCTGGTTGACATCGCAATGCATGGTGAGCTTGAGGCCCATCGCGCGCGCACGGGCAAACACCTCGGCGAATTTCACTGGCGGATTGTTGTGCTCGTCGGAATCGAGGCCGACGCCGATCAGCCAGTCGAGATAGGGCTCCGCCATCTCGAGATGCTCCATCGCCGAGGCCGCGCTCATATCGCGCAGGAAGCACAGGATCAGCTGGGTCTCGATCCCCAGCTTGTCGCGCGCTTCCTCCTGGGCACGGCGAATACCCCGGATCACGGTGTCGAAAGCGACGCCGCGGGACGTATGGCCCTGCGGGTCGAAGAACAACTCGGCATAAACGATGTTCTGCGACGCTGCCTTGGCCAGATAGTCCCAGGTCAGCCGGAAGAAATCGTCCTCTTCGACGAGCACGCTCATCCCTGCGTAGTAGATCTTGAGGAACGAGGGCAGGTCGTGGAAATCGTAGGCCGCGACCAGCGCCTCGGGACTGTCGAAAGGCAGCTCGATGCCGTTCTTGCTGGCAAGTTCGAAGCTGAGCTCGGGCTCAAGCGT
>JBIPOX010000197.1:0-3969 GCA_044378785.1 Novosphingobium sp. | reverse complement strand
CATGGAGGAAAAAGGCACCTTCAGCGAGCCTTGGGCGATTGCTTTCGATCAAGGGACAGGCACTCTCTTCGTCACCGAAAAGAAGGGTGCGATCCGTTTTCTGACTAGCGAAGGCAAGCTGGGAACGGTAACTGGCGTGCCGGTGGTCGACCATGGCGGGCAAGGCGGACTGGGCGACTTCATTTTTGCGCCTGGCCAGAGCTCGCCGAAGCTTGACCAGCGCACGGTCTATCTCAGCTGGGCCGAAGCAGGCCCGAACGACACGCGCGGCGCGGCAGTCGGCAAGGCGGAAATGGTCTGCGCCGAGGCCGATGCCTGCGAGCTACGCGACCTTGCCGTGATCTGGCGGCAAAGCCCCAAGGTTACCGGGCGAGGCCACTATTCGCACCGCCTCGCCTTCTCGCCAGACGGCCAGTACCTGTTCGTCGCCTCGGGCGACCGGCAGAAGATGGAACCGGCGCAGGACACCGGCAATACGCTAGGCACCATAGTCCGGCTGCTGCCCGATGGTACGCCTGCGCCCGGCAATCCGCTTTCCGACCGAGCCTCGCCCAGCAACCAGATCTGGTCGTGGGGGCATCGCAACGTACTCGGCATGCGTTTCGATCCGCAAGGCCGCCTGTGGGAGGTCGAGCACGGCGCGGCCGGTGGCGACGAGCTCAACCTTATCGAGAAGGGCGCAAACCATGGCTGGCCGCTCGTTTCCGAGGGCGATCACTATGACGGCAAGGCCATCCCGCGCCACGCCACCCGCCCCGATCTTGCCGCCCCGGCGCTGAGCTGGAACCCGGTAATCGCGCCGGGCGACATGATTTTCTACACCGGGGACCTGTTCGGCCAGTGGAAAGGCAATCTGCTGATTACGGCGATGCGCCCCGCCGGGCTGGTCCGCGTCGAGATCGACGGCAAGTCAGCGCGCGAGGCAGCGCGTTATCCCACCGAACACCGCATCCGCTCGATCGCTCAGGCCCCCGACGGGGCGATCTGGATCGTCGAGGACGGCCGCGGGTTGCCGCAAAGCAAGCTCTATCGGCTGACCCCGGGCGCAGCCGAATAGGCTCGACAACCATGGTCGCGGCCCCTATCGGGCCGCGGCTATGTCGCAGGCCAAGATCATTCCGCTCGACAGTGTCGATCCCGTGCTCGTCGAGGAACTGCTCGATGCGGCTTTCGAACCCGCGCGGCACAAGCGCACGGCCTACAAGGTGCGTGAGGGGACCGACTGGCTGCCTGCGCTCAGTTTCGCTGCGCTTGACGAAAACGACATGCTGGCTGGAACGATCCAGTGCTGGCCGGTCGCGCTTACCGATCTCAAGGGTCGGCGCTTTCCGATGATCATGGTCGGCCCGGTGGCAGTGCTGCCGCAGCTTCAGGGGCACGGCTATGGCAAGGCACTGATGGCGGCGAGCCTTGGCGGGATCGAGCCCGAAGCGCCCTTGCCGCAAGTGATGATCGGCGATGCCGAGTATTATGGCCGGTTCTGGGGCTTCACCGCCGAATATACTGGCGACTGGACTCTGCCCGGCCCTTACGATCCCGCTCGGCTGCTGGTGCGCTGCGACAATCCGGCGATCCTTCCACGGGCCGGTTCGCTCGGCCCTTGGCTTGGCTAGACCCTTCTGGCATCGGTTGGGCAATGCCTTACGATGCTCCTCCAGACCTTGCTTCGTTGTCGCTGGCCGAGATCGCCCGGCTGGTCGAGACGCGCGGCCTGCCGCCGGTCGAGCAATGGTCGCCACAACATTCGAGCGATTCGAGGATGCGTATTGCTTCCGACGGGCGCTGGTTTCACGACGGCGGGGAGATTCGGCGTCCGGCGATGGTTCGCGCCTTTGCCTCGCTGCTGTTGCGCGATGACCATGGCCAGCACTGGCTGGTGACGCCTTACGAGAAGCAATCGATCGAGGTTGAGGACGCCGCTTTCATCGCCACCGATGTCAAGCAAGCGGGCGATACGCTCGCTTTCCGGCTCAATACCGACGATCTCGTTATCGCTGGCCCGGACCATCCCTTGATGACGCGCGGCACGCTCGATGCGCCCGCGATCTATCTGGCGGTGCGGCACGGCACCGAAGCGCGCCTCAACCGCAGCACCTGGGCCCAATTGGCCGAAATCGCGCTCGAGGGTGACGCCGACGAGGTAACGAGCCGGGGCATGACGTTCCCGCTGACACCGTGAGTGGCCCGCTGTTTGAGCGGGTGCGCGGCAAGCTGGCGGCAGGGCACGCCTCGGCTCCGCATGACATGTGGCTCGATCCACGGATCGATTCAATCGACAGCTTCACGCCCGCCTCGGTACTGATCGGCATTACCGAGCGCGAGGAGCCGGGCTTTATCCTGCTGCATCGTCCCTCCAACATGCGCTCGCATCCCGGGCAGGTCGCCTTCCCTGGCGGCAAGCGCGATCCGGGCGAAGACCCGGTAGAGACGGCGCTGCGCGAGGCGCACGAGGAGCTTGGCATTCCGCCCGACGCGGTACGCGTTGTCGGCACCAGCGACACCTATCGCACCGGCTCGGGCTTCGAGATTACCCCGGTGATCGGCATCCTGCCGCCCGATCTGAGGATCAGCCCCAATCCAGCCGAAGTCGCGCAATGGTTCGAGGCACCGGCAAGCTTTGTGCTCGATCCTGCCAATCAGGCAGTCAAGACGGTTGAATTCAACGGCAAGGCCCACGAATTCATCGAGATCATGTGGAATGAGCATCGCATCTGGGGGGTGACTGGCGCGATCTGCTACAACCTGTCGCGCCGGCTTGACTGGCATGGCTGAGCGGCTGCCGCCTGCACCCTGGCAGGAGCGAGCGGACCTTGCCGCGCTGGTTGCGACGCTAGGTCCGGGCAATGCCCGCTATGTTGGCGGTGCGGTGCGTGACACCTTGCTGGCAATTGCGGTCAACGATGTCGATGTGGCAACCCCGCTCCTGCCCGATACGGTGATGGCCCTGCTCGAGCGCGCGCAAATCCGCGCCGTGCCGACCGGGATCGAACATGGCACGATCACTGCTGTCTTGCCGATGGGTCCGGTCGAGATCACTACCCTGCGCCGCGATGTCGCCACTGACGGCAGACGCGCCACGGTCGCGTTCAGCAGCGATTGGCGCGAGGATGCAGCGCGCCGCGATTTCACCATCAACGCGCTCTATGCCGATCCGGCAAGCGGCGAGCTGTTCGACTATTTCGGCGGCCTGGCTGACCTGGCCGAGCGGCGGGTTAGGTTTATCGGCCAAGCACAGGATCGCATTCGCGAGGACCACTTGCGCATCCTGCGCTATTTCAGGTTTCAGGCGCGATTTGGCTCTGGGCCGGCTGATCCTGGGTCCGAAAATGCCTGCCGCGAGCTGGCCCCCACGCTCAAGGGCCTGTCTCGCGAGCGCGTCGGCATGGAAGTGATGAACCTGCTCGCCCTGCCCGACCCCGCGCCGACCGTGTCGCGGATGGAGGAATTGGGCGTGCTCGGCGTGATCCTGCCCGAAGCGGACCCGCAACCGCTCGCGGGATTGGTGGCGCACGAGATCGCGCAGGGCCAGGCTCCCGACCCGCTGCGGCGGCTTGCTTCGCTGCTCCCCGCCGATGCAGTGCTTGCGGGCCAAGTTGCTTCGCGCTTCCGGCTTTCCGGCGCGCAGAAAAAGCGGCTGGTGACGGCAGTGGGGCGCGGTGCGAATGCCAATGCCCACGCGCTTGCCTATCGCATCGGTCGCGAAGCTGCGCTCGACCGGTTGCTGATCGCGGGCCAGGACACCGCGCCACTCAAGGACTGGACGATTCCTGAATTGCCGCTCAAGGGCGGCGAGATCGTTGCCCGGGGGGTCCATGCCGGACCGTCGGTGGCGCGCATACTGCAAGCAGTCGAGGCGCGCTGGATCGAAGAAGGTTTTCCGGCGCGCGGTCGGGTCCTGCGGCTTCTGGAAGAGGAACTGGCCGGCCATGGCTGAAACAACCGAAATTGGCGAACTGGCCAAGTTTCTGG
>JBIPOX010000370.1:0-3989 GCA_044378785.1 Novosphingobium sp. | reverse complement strand
CGACGGAATCCCTGTGTTCTGGATCGAGAGTTCAACTTCGACCGCAGCAGCACCGCGGTTGGATGCGTTCGGCTTCAGCCAGCTTTTCTGCGTTCCGTACAAGCGCAAGATCGAAGCGCTCGCAGGAGTCCGCGGTCAGGAGGAGCCGCTCTCACTCGCCGAGCAGATCTTCGGATACGCGGGCGTCCAAGTCGCCGGCAGGGAACTGCATCGCCGCGGACGCGTAGCGTTTGGCCCCGCCCGGTGCACCACGGCGTTCCGCCAACTCCCTTCACAGCGAGTCATTCCGGGAAACCCGTCTGCGACCTGCCTCGGGCTTTACCTCGAGCAATCGGCGCCGAGGCAGATCCAGCGCAGCAAGACCGACCACGGCCTCAAGACCTATGACAATCCGAACGCAACGCTGCGAGGACGGAAGTTCTACTGGCACCGTCGGGGGGCGTGGGGAGTGCTGCCCCCGAACCCTGTCGCGGCCCGGGGCGATGACAACGTCAGCGTGGAGTACGCGCCACTCGACAAGGGCGTGAAGTTCATCACAACCGTCGTGGTCGACAGACTGTCAAAATTCGAACTTGGCGGACTCGTCGCATCCATCGAACTTCCGAAGGGACACGCACACAAGCTCGGCCTTGGCAAAGCGTTCGGTCTCGGCAGCGCGCGAATGACGATCAAGAGCTTCGACATCTCGTCGGATCGTTCCCGCTACCGTTCACTGCGCGAGCACGCGGCACGCAGTGTGGCCTCCGCACCCACGCCAAGAGATTGCGCAGCGCTGTTTGAAAGGGAGATCGGTTCGATCTGCGATGAGGATTTCGAGCGGATTCCAGAGATCCGCGAGCTCCGTGCAATCACGAACTATGAAGGCGCTCCCGCAGCATCCGTCACTGCGTACATGGGCCTCGAGAGAGCGCACAACGAGGACCGCGACAGCGCCGTGTACGCGAACAAGCCCGTTCTTCCGAAGGCGAGCCAGATCGCACATCCATGACCACTCTCGTCTCCTTCATCGGTAACCCCCAACGCTCGCAGTCCCCTGCGCCTGTGGCTCCACGCATGCCCGCGGCGCTTGCCGAGTACGAGGCCACCCCCTACCGCTTCGAGGACGGCTTCGAATCGCGCACGCTCTTCTTCGGCTGGGCCGCTTTGCTGCACCTTCGCCACCGCGCGCAGGGCGAGAAGCGCCCGGAGCTCAGTCCCGCACGCTGGGTGGTCGTTGGAACTCCATCGAGCGCGTGGCACATGATGGCCGAGGTGGCCATCGAGGCGGACGGTGATCTCCTCGAGCGCGCGGCGGAATGGTCCGCGCGCACGAAGTCCGCATGGACTGCTGCACGCGATGCCGAGACCACCGCGGCACAGGCGACCGCCGTGCACGCACTGCTGCGCGAGTTCGAGGCGTTCGCGATGCCCGCACTCGCGACCGATCTCCGCATGCGCGCCGTCGACGACTCCGCCGACGCCATCTTCGCGCTGCTCCGTGACGAGATCGACGCCGGCGGGCGCGTCATCCTCGATGTCACCCACGGATTCCGCACCATGCCGATCCATGCCACGCTGGCCCTGGGCGCGCTGCGCTGGCTGAAGGCGATCGAGGTCGATGACATCCTCTACGGCGGGATCGAGAAGCGCGGGCGCAAGGAGTACGCGCCTGCGGTGTCGCTGGCGACGAGCGCCCGCCTCGCCCAAGCCACGCCCGCGCTTGCCCAACTCGCCCTCGTCGACGATGTCGGCCATGTCGCGGAGGTGCTCGAGCCGACCGACCGCGAGCTCGCCGCCCGCCTGCGCGAGACGCAGCGCTACGAATCGCTCATGCAGTTCAGCAGTTCGTCAGGCCCGCGCGGACAGGCAATCGGCAGGCTCCGCAAGCTGCGCGAGCATGCGCCCGCAGCGGGCGAGATCACCCACACCATCGCCGAGACGGTCCGCGGCACACTGGCTTCGCTCAACGCCGGATCCGACTCGCAGGGACTCCGGAACCGCGCCCAGCGCGCGCTCGAACGCAACGACTACATGCGCGCCATCGGGCTCGCGAATGAGATGCTGCTCCTCCGAGCGGTCGAGCTGCGCGCCCTGAAGGGCAACTACAAGCAGCTCAACGACGCCGCCCGCGACGAGGTCTACCGCCTCTCCGATCTCGCCGATGCTCCACGCACCGAGCGCGCCAACGCCCACAGCAACTTCACGACACTGAACTACCTCCGCAACGCGGTCATGCACCCCGACGGCGGCATCACCGACATGAATGCGCCCCGCGAGACGAGGAACGCCGACGACATGCGCGCGCTCCTCCGCTGGTCGCTCACCTTCTACGACTTCCTCCACTGATGGCCCGCACCCTGCCCATCGCTGACCTCGCCGTCTCGCTCTGGCTGCCCGAGCGCGGCCTCGGCGTCGACTTCCTGGGCCCCACGCTGCGCGGGCTCATCGGCTACGGCCTGCGCGAGGTCGCCTGCACCCACGGCTCCGACGCGCATGGCCGCTGCCCCTGCCCCGCGCGCTGCGACTACGCCCACCTCTTCGAAGGCACGCCGCCCGCGTCCGGTCCCGCGGGGTACAGCGCCGTCCCGCAGCCCTTCCGACTCATCGTCGACGCGCCCGGCGCGCCGCGCGACCCATCCGGCGTCCACTTCACCGTGCGCCTCTTCGGTCGCCGAGCCATCGCCCTCGCCCCGCGTGTGATCGACGCGATCGACGCGCGCTCGGCCCACGGCATCGGCTCGCGCGAGGCGCCCTTCCACATCGCCAACGCAACGCTCGGCCGCACGCGCACGATCGCCATGGCGCCGACCGCGGGCACCAACCCCGCCACAAGCGCGGCGCGCCCGACCCGCCTCGAGGTGCGCTTCACCACGCCCTGCATGCTGCGAAAGTGCCAGCGCGCACGCGACGGCGCGCTGCCAACCGCCAATGACTTCGTGCACGCCGGCCGCACCCGCGCGTGGCTGCTCGCCGTGTGCTACGCCGACCCGAACTCAGGCGCCGCGCTCGAGCAACCGCCGCCACCCGATGCCCACCTCGGCGGCTTCACCCTCGCATCCACCAACCCTGACCTCACCGCATGGCGCATCCGCCGCCAGTCGGGCCGCCAGCACCGCGCCATCGACCTCGACGGCGTCATTGGCAATTGCGCCATCGAAGGCGATTGGTCGCGCGAGCGGTGGTGGCTCCGCGACGCCCACGAACTCGGCGTGGGCAAGTACACCAGCTTCGGCCTCGGCTCGGTCGAATGCAGCCCGCTGCCTGATTGCGCCTCGGCCCATTCGAGCGCGGCGCCAATCCAAGTGGACCATGATCCGTCGCCCATCGCCCGCCGCCGCCGCGTGCGGCTACCGCGATGGGTCCAGTTGAGAGGCTTGCCTCCAGGCACGCCACGAGGGTGCGCTGCGCGCTGAAGTGACGCCTGCAGCCAGAGTGAAGCGCGTGCGATGTCGACGCGCGTCTTTGACAAGTCGACCAACGGCTGACCAGCCCGAGCGTTCGCCCGCAAGGCGCAACGCACGCCGATCAAGCCCCCCAGCGGACCGGCTTTCCGAAGCCCTCCGCTCGGAGGCCACTTCGACGTAAGTCGAGGTGTTCGGCGAACCTCCCCCCTCAGACCCCACAACAGACAGCTTCTCCACAGGGGTTCGCAGAATGCCTTTGCAAGGCATTGGAAACAAGGAACTTAAAGGGGTGGCAGTCAGCCAACACACCCGGTCGACCAGGGATTGAGACAGCTTCCCATGAGAAAGACAACGAGAAATGCGGTCAGCCAACACACCCGGTCGA
Source organism: Novosphingobium sp. (assembly GCA_044378785.1). GTDB lineage: Bacteria > Pseudomonadota > Alphaproteobacteria > Sphingomonadales > Sphingomonadaceae > Novosphingobium. The sequence continues at coordinate 221 of JBIPOX010000370.1, read as the reverse complement.
CCAGGGATTGAGACATGATGGAGAAGAAGGGAGGCCGTCGATGAGCGACAGTCAGCCAACACACCCGGTCGACCAGGGATTGAGACTCGCCGTTCGTGCACTGCTCGACCACCGCGTGGGTCAGCCAACACACCCGGTCGACCAGGGATTGAGACACGAGGAGGAGGCTGTCGCAGTCTTCTTCATCATCGTCAGCCAACACACCCGGTCGACCAGGGATT
>JBIPOX010000196.1:0-4002 GCA_044378785.1 Novosphingobium sp. | reverse complement strand
GCCTGGCATTGGAAAACCCGCTGACCTGCGAGAGGAAGAAGCAATCGCGTCCACCCTCGGCGGATGCGGTCTGTGGTTCAGGCGCGGGACCGGACTGCGCGCAGGCCGACAGCAACAGCGCGCCCGCGACAAAAACCATCGCTTTCGAAAAGCCCAAAGTCATGATCCGCTCTCCCGATTGTGTTCTGGGCGGTGCCCTCGTGCGCCAGTAATGCTTGGCTCGGCCAGCGCGCTGACCCCGAGTTGTATATCACGGTTTATCGGGTCCGATGAAGCCTTTCGTGTCGGTCCAGGCGCAGCCCAGACGCGTTTCATCACCTAGCCGCAGCGTCGCGACATAGGGGTAGGTCCGGTCCGACATGCCGTCCGAGCAGTCGCCCGGCGTCACCGTGAGGTCCAGGCTGGCTTCCCCCAGTTTGCCTGCTACCGAAATTCCGCCGCGACCGGCAAAGCGCTTGACCGAGATGGTCTCGCCCTTGCCGTTTTCAGGGGTGGAATAGGTCAGCGTCCCGCCCTCGGTTTGCCCGCCCCAGAACGGCTCGGTGCCGATAAAGCGGATGCGCTCGTTGGCGGCAATGCCCGAATAGGGCTTGCGATCGCTGCTGTCGCCGGGAGCCGCGCCGTCGCTGCCGCTACCGGGCTGGCAGGCGGCGAGCAGAATTGCGAGCAGGGCAGGCGCGAGTCTGACGATCATTTCGCAATCCTATCCTGTGCCTGCGGCCAGGTCGAGATAGCCTTGCGCCAACCGCAGCAGCAGCGGCTCGCTGTCCGGCGGGCCCCAGAATTGCAGGCCGACCGGCATGCCCTCGACTAGGCCTGCCGGGACCGAAATCGCCGGATAGCCGGTGAGGTTCGATGCAACGGTATGCGCCGCATAGGTCAGCATGTAGCCGGGCTCTCGCCACGCCTGCGCCCATTCTTCGCGGGTAGGGGCGACATACTGGATCGTCGGCGTGACCAGTGCCTGGTGGCGGGCGAACAGCGCGTTGAACCAGCCGATCGCGCGCTTGCGACCCTCTTTCGCGCGGGTCACTGCCGCTTCGTCGGCTTCGGTCCGGCCAGCCATGGTCCGGTCGGCGCCAAGCACGGTCAGCGCCGCCTCGCCTGCACCTTTGAGCTCGTCGGAGACGAGCGTAAGGCTAGCCCCGGCCGTTTCAAGCAGTCCTGCTGCCTGCCGGACCTTGGCGATCACTGCGCCGGCTTGCGGCCCGGCATGGCGCTGGGCATCGAACGGATCGGCGCTCCAGGCCAGGTTCAGGCTGCCAAGCCCCTGGTCCAGCTGCTCAAAGTAGTCAGGCGGCGCATCGGGTCGGCTCATCAGGTCGCGCCCGTCGGGTCCGGCCAAAACCGACATCAGCAGCGCGGCGTCGCGCGCATCGCGCACCAGCGGCCCGGCGTTGGACAGGAGTCGCGGATTGATCGCCGACCAGCTCGTCCACGGCACCCTGCCGCGCGTCGGATTGAGACCAACCAGACCGCAGAACGCCGCTGGCAGCCGGGTCGAGCCCAGCCCATCGACTGCCACTGCCGCAGGAACCAGCCCCGCCGCCACTGCCGCTGCGCAGCCGGATGAGCTGTCACCGCATACCCGGCTGGTATCCCACGGATTTTCCGGCTGGCCCCGTGCCGCGCCGAATTCGCGCGCGGTCAGCCCGGCAACGGTCGTGCCGACCAGAATGGCACCTGCCGCACGCAGCCGCTCGGCCTCGATCCCGTCGCGCGGCGCAATCGTGTGGCTGCCATCGAAGCTGTTCCAGTAATTGCAACCAGCGACCGGAATGTGCTCCTTGAGCGCCAGCGGCACACCATGCAGCGGGCCCAGCACCCGGCCTTCGCGCACGGCCAGATCGGCCAGTTTCGCTGCGTCCCGGGCCGCCTCGCCAGCAACTGTGCGGAATGCGCGTACCTCTCCATCGCGCTCGGCGATGCGCGCGAGGACCGCCTCGGTAACGTCGCTGGCCAAGACCTCGCGCGCAGCGATCATTGCCGCCAGCCGCCAGGCAGGCATGGCGGCCAGGTCCGGAGCCTCGTTGTCCATACTGTCCCCCTCCATCCGACAAGGGCTATCGCCCCGCGCCCTGGCAAACAAGCTGCAAGCGCACTGCAACCGGATTGCAAGCACATTGCAAGCAGCGGGCAAGCTCCTATAGCCTGACCGCACAACGGGAGAGATGCCATGGATCTGGGATTGACGGGAAAAGTCGCGCTGGTGACAGGCGCAGCGACAGGTTTGGGCTACACCTATGCCGAGGCGCTCGCCAAGGAAGGTGTCCGCGTCGCGCTGACCGACGTCGATGGCGAGGGTGCCGAAAAGGCCGCGCAGGAGCTTTCTCAGTTGGGCGAGTTGATCGGCTTCAAGCTCGACGTTGCCAGCCAGGATGACATCAGCGCCGGGGTTGCACGCACGGTCAGCCACTTCGGCGGCATAGACATTCTCGTCAACAACGCCGGGCTTGCCCGCGGCCGCTGGCAGGCGCTGTCCGACCTCGCCTTCGACGAGTGGGAGACGCTGATGCGGGTCAATGTCGCCTCGCTCGCGCGGCTCGCCAATGAAGTGCGCCCGCACATGATCGCACGGGGCGGCGGAGCGATCGTCAACCAGTCGTCCAATTCGGCCTATTTCAAGCTGTCCAACTCCTACGCGGTGTCAAAGCTGGCGGTGAGCGGCCTGACCATTGGCCTGGCCGAAGAGTTCGAGCCTGACTCGATCCGGGTCAACGGCATCGCGCCGGGGATGATGACGGGCCGCATGCCGCAGGAACTCATCGACATGGTGCTGGCCCGGCAAGTGATGAAGCGGCGCGGCAGGCACGAGGACCTGATCGGCGCATTGCTCTACCTGTGTTCGGACCTGTCGTCCTTCGTCACCGGCCAGACCATCCTGGTCGACGGCGGCGCGGCGCTGAGGATCTAGAGGCGCGGAGCTAGACTTCCGTCTCGTTCAGCTCGGTTTCTGAGGTTTCTGAGGTTTCGGCGAGCCGACGCGCCACCGTGGCGGCATCGCGCTCTTCGCGTTCGCGCGCGGTCTTGAGCGCCTGGTCGGCCATCAAACGCCATGCCTTTTCGGCGCGCAGTGCCCGCTCGCGGACATTGACCAGCTCGGCGCGCTGGGCCTCGGCGGCCGCCTCCTGCGCGCGCTCGTTATAGAATTCAAAGGTCTGGGCCATGTCATCGCCCTCGATAGAGGTTGGGTGCAGTCCGCGTGGGGAGCGTCGTCCGCCAAAGGCAAGTGCGACGCTCCCTGGCGATGCGATCAGTCGGCGCGCGACAGGTTGACGGCGCTTTCCTTGCCGTCGCGACCGGCCTGGACTTCGTAATTGAGGCGCTGTTCGCGATCGAGCGAGTCCATGCCAGCTGCCTGGACGGCAGAGATGTGGACGAAGCTGTCAGCCGAACCATCGTCGGGCTGGATGAAGCCATAGCCCTTGTCGGTGTTGAAGAATTTGACGGTGCCAGTCTTGGCCATGGGGTGTTCCTTTCACGGAAACAGAGTTTCCCGCGAACAATGCGCGCGCGGGCGTGCGTCGTGTCGTCCAGTGAAAGGAAGTCGTCGTCTGGTGTTCCCGCCAGTTCCCGATAGGGGGAGCGGCCGGTCGGCAAATCTCGAAGTCCGTCGCAAATTTCGACGTCTGCATGGAGACAATAGCACGGCTCGGCGATTCTGCCTAATCGCGGTGCGGATGGCGACCACTTGGCAGCGCGGGCGCGCCGACCTATCGTGCTGGCATGGCCTTTCGCTCGTTCCGCACCCGGCTGCGCGCCTTTCAGCAGATGCGCGGCGATCCGCCCGATCCGGGCTTCATCGCCGATCTCGAGTTTCTCGAGAACCGCGATCTTGACCTGTCGGTTCGGCTGGGCGGGATGCTCGCCTTCAACGCGTTGTTGATCACTATCGGCACCCACCCGGTTTCGGCGAGCCCGGGCGCACCGCTCAGCCTCGATGCCCACGATCATCCCCTGATGACGCTGGCCAGCCTTGCCGCGCTGATCCCGCTGGTTGCA